>JBLMZU010000195.1:0-17516 GCA_050258995.1 Bacteroidota bacterium | reverse complement strand
AAGGGCTATCGCTTTACGCCGATCGATATTCCGATTGAAAGATATATGTGGCTGGAAGGGAAATAGCCCTTCCCCTGCCCTCCCCCAAATCCGACGAAACCCAGCCGGATTTGGGGGAGGTGCTCAAAGGGCGGAGGGGTTATGGCCTGGCTTCCACTGCAAAATCAACCCTGGAAATTCTTCCGCCAATACCGGATACCATAAAATCAAACGGAAGGCTGCCCCCGGCGGCAAGCCCCTGGTCCCATTCCCACCTGCGCACTCCGACCACGCCTCCTTCTTCGTCATAGGCTGTTGCTGCCACCCAGACCCGGGAGGCATTTTTCGCACCGGCCGGCATTAACACCTGACCCGTAACATAGGCACTGAGTCCATCGGCGTCGATCTGCACCAGGGTATTGTTGACGGTGGCAGGCAGGTAGCGCTCATCCGTGGGCAACAGGCGGATGGCAGTCAGGATCTGTACCTGCGGCTTTGCCGTAGCGGGAACATCGGGGAGGAAATAGACTGTCAGAGGCAGGGATGTATCAGGAGGAAGGATGTTCAATGGCAGTAATGCTGTCTGGCTTGCAATTGCCGCATTGTTCTCATCCACCAGTGTGATCTGGGCGCTCACATTCTCCAGAAAATCGGGCAGGTCGTTGTGAGTCAGCACGAAGCACCACATCCCCTGATCGGAGGTCGGATGGCATGCGATCTGCCGGACGGTGAACGGCGCGGGGGTGGGCGTTGGCTCGCCGGAGGGATTGTCGGGGTTGCTGGGGATCTTAATCACCTGCCCGATGGACATCGTATTCGGAGAGATCTCCGGGTTGGCCGCCTGCAGATCCTCCATGGATACGCCGAACTTGAGGGCGATGCTGCTGATCGTGTCGCCCGATTTCACGGTATAGGTGAACGGCGTCGGGCTGGGGAGAGGCGTCTGTGCGGCGACCAGGCCTTCGGGAGTCTGAAGCGTTCGTGTGGGAGAAATTGCGCTTCGAGTGGCATACGGAGTCAACTGGATATTGGTAGACGGCGCCGGAGTCGGCCGGGGGGCGCATGCTGATACAAGAAGGAGAAAAGCGACAAAAAGAAGCGCGGTCTTTGATAAATGAAAACGATGCATGGGGAAGATTATAATTGTAGAAAAAATAGCGGAGGCAGAATGGAATATCGTCATTTGGGGAAGGCAGGAATTCAGGTCAGCGAGCTCTCATTTGGGTCATGGGTCACCTTCCACAACCAGGCAGATGTGGATGCGGCAGTGGAAATGATGTCCGCCGCCTATGAGTATGGCGTGAACTTTTTCGATAACGCAGAAGTATATGCGGGTGGAAAATCCGAGGAGGTCATGGGTGAGGCGTTCAAGAGGCTTGGGTGGCGCCGCAGCAGTTATCTGGTCTCCACCAAATTTTATTGGGGTCTGAACGATGGCGTCAATGAGAAAAACACTTTGAACCGCAAACGCTTGATCGAGGGCATCAACGGTTCGCTGGAGCGTTTTGGACTGGACTATGTGGATCTGATCTATTGTCATCGTCCGGATAAGACCACCCCGATCGAAGAGACGGTCTGGGCCATGCACAACATCATCGAATGGGGCAAGGCCATGTACTGGGGCACGTCCGAATGGGCCGCGGCAGAGATCGTGTCCGCGATCGAGATCGCCGAGCGCCATCACCTGCACAAGCCTGTGACCGAGCAGCCGATCTATAACCTGTTCGATCGCCATCGCTTCTCGAGCGAATATGAGCGCGTCTACCGGGACTACGGCTATGGCACCACCACCTGGAGTCCCCTGGCCTCCGGCATGCTGACCGGAAAATACAACCAGGGCATCCCGGAAGGCAGCCGCGGCACGCTCAAGGGCTATGACTGGCTGCACGAGGCGCTCACAGACAAGGAGAGGATTGCGATGGTGCAGGCACTCGAACCCATCGCCGGCGATCTGGGCTGTACGCTCTCCCAGCTTTCACTGGCCTGGTGCTTGAAGAATCCCTATGTCAGCACGGTGATCACCGGGGCGAGCCGCGTGGAACAGGTGCACGAGAACATGAAGGCAAGTGAGATCGCCCCCAGGCTCACGCCGGAAATCCTGGAAAAAATCGATACGATCTTTGGCGTAAGGCGGGATAAGGACGAAGATTAATCGATAAAACAAGCTTTTTCCATGCAGCCCGGCGGTTTTTCTGCCGGGCTTTTCTTTTTCAAAACTTATGCTTCCGTTTGGTGTTTCTGTCATTAGGATAAATTTGGGCGATTTACATGACATTCATCCAACGTCCTTCTCAGTGAGTATTAATCTCCCCATGTAAAATAAACTAGCATTCAAAATTTTCTTTTTGTAACGGTCCGTTTCGGAGGAATACATGCATTTCAACAAGTTCGTCTTTGGCGGCATTCTCATTCTCGGGGCTGTCGTCTTTTTAATTGTGAGCTCCACCAAGGCCACACAGGAATACTTCCTGACCGTCGATGAGCTCAATGCAAAGGGATCCAGCGTGGTGGACAAGAACGTGCGCGTCTCCGGTGCCGTAGTCGGCGATACAATCCAGTACGACACCAACACCCTGACGCTGAGCTTTGAGGTCGCCCACGTCCCCGGCGATAACAAGACCCTTGAAACCGAAGGCGGACTTGCCGTTGCCCTTCACGAAGCCGTCATCGACCCCGCCCGGTCACGCATGAAGGTGGTGTATGTGGGACCCAAGCCTGACCTTCTGCGCAACGAAGCCCAGGCCATTATGACCGGGCATCTCGGAAAGGACGGCATTTTCTACGCCGAGGAGCTGCTCCTCAAATGTCCCACCAAATACGAAGAGGCCGTGCCCGCCCAGGCCGGATAGGAAGATCTAAACCCTAAAGGTCTCCGCTAGCGCACCTTTAGGGTTTTTGTACTGTACGGGAGTACAGTGCTGCAGGTCTGGCATCGATTCAAGGAGTTTTTTATGATAGCTTACACAGGGTTCGGCGTTTTAGTTGTTACATTCCTGGTGACCCTCTACAGCATAATTGCCGCCATTTACGGCGTGCGTACAAAAAATGCCGCGTTCGTGGAAAGTGCACGGCGTGCCATGCTTCTCACCTGGCCGCTGCTCACCCTCGGCGCGGCAATCCTGATCTATCTGCTGGTCAACAATCACTATGAAGTGCAGTTCGTCTATGAAGTGACCAGCCGGAGCATGCCCACCTATTTGAAGGTCACTGCCTGGTGGGGTGGCCAGGCCGGATCGCTTTTGTTCTGGTCTTGGCTGATGTCCGCCTTCACCTCGCTGGTCACCCTGCGCAAATGGGACCGCGACCGCGAGTTCCTGCCGTGGGTCATCGTCGTCTGCGGCGTCACCATGTCGTTCTTCCTCGGCATGACCCTGCTTTTCGAGAATCCCTTCGCCCAGCTGTACCAGGATTTCGCCGGGATCGCGGCGCATACCTTCCAGCCCGCCAGCAGCATCCTCTTTACGCCGCAGGATGGCCGTGGATTGAATCCGCTCCTGCGCCACCCGGGCATGGTCATCCATCCCCCGATGCTGTACCTGGGCTTCGTCTCCTTTGTGATCCCGTACGCCTTTGCCATGGCTGCCCTGATCACCGGCCGCACGGACGACCGCTGGATCCGCATCACCCGCCGCTGGACCCTATGGGCCTGGCTGTTCCTGTCCTTTGGACTCGTGCTTGGCAGCCGCTGGGCTTATGACGTGCTCGGCTGGGGCGGATTCTGGGGCTGGGACCCGGTCGAGATCGCCGCATTCATGCCCTGGCTGACGGGGACCGCCTTCCTGCACTCGGTCATGATCCAGGAAAAGCGCGGCATGCTCAAACACTGGAACATGCTGCTCATCATCCTGACCTACGACCTGGTGATCTTCGGCACCTTCCTGACCCGCTCCGGTGTGCTCTCCTCGGTGCATGCCTTTGCCCAGAGTGCCATCGGCCCATTCTTTTTCGCCTTCATTGGCTTGACCTTCATCACCTCCCTGGGACTGATCATCTACCGCTGGGCGGATCTGCAGTCCGAAACAAAGATGACGTCGATGCTGTCGCGTGAAGCGTTGTTCCTGCTCAACAACCTTTTGTTCATGAGCATCCTGGTCGTTTGTTTCTGGGGCGTGATCTATCCGTTGATCTCCGAGCTCTTTACGGGTGCGAAAGTGACCGTTGGCCCGCCGTTCTATGAGCGTGCCACGGCTCCGCTCTTTGCCTCGCTGATGGTCCTGATGGGGGTGGCGCCCCTCTCGGCCTGGGGACATTCGACCCTGCAGACACTGGGCCGTACGATCTGGAAGCCGGCCCTTGCAGCGCTTGCGCTGGTCGTGCTTCTCTATTTCACCTACACCCAGAATGTGATCGCGCTCGTGGCGTTTTTCCTGGTCGCCCTTGTGATCCTCGTGACGCTCTATGAGTACTGGCGCGGCGCCCGCGCCCGCCAGCGCACCCAGGGGGAGAACATCTTTACCGCCTTCTGGAATTTGACCGGGCGCAACCGACGGCGCTATGGAGGCTATATCATTCACATCAGCATGATGCTGATGGCCGTCGGAATCCTTGGCATTGAGCTCTTCCAGGTGGAGACACAGGGAAGGGTGGGCGTCGGGCAATCTCTTAACCTCGACAACTATACGATCACCTACAAGGAACTTGCCTCCTGGGATGACCAGCCCAAGGGTGTGAATTACACCCGGGCCGTCGTGGACATCTATCGGAATGGCATTTACCTGGGCCAGCTCCATCCCCGCAAGGACTACTACTACGATTCACAGCAGAACATGACCATCCCGGGCGAGCGCGCCACACTGCGCGATGACCTGTATGTGCTGTTGATCGATTGGGAGCCCGCGGACACGGCCGGAGCGACGTTCAAGATATTCGTCAATCCACTGGTCAACTGGCTGTGGATCGGCAGCCTGGTGTTCCTGGCCGGCATCATCATTGCGGCCTGGCCTGAAAAGGAAACAGAGCGTGTCCCCATCCAGGCCAAGGCGCGCGCCCAGCAACCCAGTGCAGCAGATTAGCTCGCAAGTAGTAAATCGTAATCAATAAGGAAAATATGGAAGCCAATCGAGTTCGAGAAATTACTACTTACAAATTACCACTGGCAATGGTCTTTGCCTTCGTCCTGGCGCTCACCTTCGGTCGTTTTGCATTTGCACAGGGACCCACCCCCACGGACGATGATGTCAATCGCATCGCCAAGCAGTTATACTGTCCTGTATGCGAAAGCACGCCGCTGGATGTCTGTCCCACCGAGGCCTGCCGCCAGTGGCGCGACCTGATCCGCACCATGCTGGCAGACGGGAAGAGTGAAGCCGAGATCAAGCAGTATTTCGTGGCCCAATACGGGGCGCGCGTCCTGGCTGAGCCGCCCAACCGGATGGTCTCCTACCTTGTGCCTGCCGTCGCCATCCTTCTGGGTGTGCTTCTGCTGGCTCGAGGCTTCCAGATGTGGCTGAAGCCCTCCCCGGCAGTGACCGAAGGGCCCACAGAAATGAATTCCGATTCTCCTCCCGCCGATCCCTACCTGGCAAAGATGGAAGAAGAATTAAAAAAACAAAAATAAGGATGGCAGGTGCTGGCAGCTGCCAGCACCTGCCATCCCTCCACAAGGGATAAAACATGACAGATTCAACAACCCCCGCGCCACGCCGCGGTGTCCCCCTCTGGGTACAAATCTTAATCTGGGTATTTCTCATTGGCCTGCTTGCCGTCGTGGCCATGGGACTCCGTCGCGCCCAACAGGGAACCGTACAGCCAGGGCAGAAGATCGAAAACTTCTCGCTGCCCCTGTACAGCGGCTATCAAATCGACGGAAAAAGTGAAATCAAGCTGGAGGAGCTGCGCGGCAAAGTCGTTGTCCTGAATTTCTGGGCCTCCTGGTGCAAACCCTGCGAGCAGGAAGCCGCCGAGCTGGAACAGGCCTGGAAGGAATATGAGCCCAACGGGAATGTGGTCTTCCTGGGCGCTGATTATGTGGATACCGAGCCCAACGCCCGCGTCTATCTGAAAAAGTTTGGCATCACCTATGCCAACGGTCCCGACCTTGCTACGAAAATCTCTCAATACTTCCGGATCAAGGGCGTTCCCGAAACTTATTTCATAGACAAGAATGGTGTCCTCCGTTACGTACAGGTGGGGCCCTTTACCTCCGTGGACCAGATCCGCGCCCAGATCGACACCTTGCTCAGCGAGTAGAGAAGCCATGGAAATCACCGCCATTCTTGTCTCCCTTGCCCTTCTCATCCTGGTTGCCGTCTATCTGTACGCCCCCTTTATTAATCGCCGTGCCCGGCGGGTGACCGAGGAGGAGCATGAGCTCTCCGCGCTCCTGGCCGAGCGCGACCGGGTCATCAACTCCCTGCAGGAGCTGGATTTCGATTACAAGCTCGGGAAGATCCCTGAAGAGGATTATCCCACCCAGCGCACCCTGCTCCTCCAAAAAGGAGCGGATGTCCTGCGCCAGATCGATACCCTGGCTCCGCAGCCCACCTCCGTGCAGGATGTGGACGCCCGCATCGAGCAGGCCATCGCCGCCCGCCGCGCCGACGCCTCGGGCGTCAAGCCGGATGTCAGCGACGACGATCTCGAATCCATGATCTCGGCCCGGCGCAAGGCACACAAGGGGAAAACCTCCGGTTTCTGTCCCAAGTGCGGAAAGCCCGTCATGGTCACCGACCGGTTCTGCCCCTCCTGTGGAAAATCACTCTCATAAAGGGTGCTACGCGTACCCTTATTGGAACCAATCATGAAATTACGCAGCTTCATTTTGATCGCTCTCTTAACACTTCTCCTGGCCGCCTGCAACTATACGCTGGCGGAGGATGTCACTCCCCCACCGGGTTATGTTCCCCCCACGCCCATGCCCACGCTGGTCTTATCCCCGGCCCAGGCGCCGAGCGTGGAAAGCGGCAAAGCCATCTATGCCGAGAAGTGCGCCGGCTGTCACGGCGAAACCGGCCTCGGCGATGGCGCGCAGGGCATCCAGCTGGGTGTCACCGTGCCGGCGTTTGGACTACCGGAAGTGGCCCGCCCGGCAACCCTGGCGGATTGGTTCACAACTGTCACGCGCGGGCGCATGGACCGCTTCATGCCCCCGTTCGCCAGTCTCAACGACGAACAGCGCTGGGATGTGGTCGCCTATGCCATGTCAATCCATGTCACGCAGGATCAGATCGCAAAGGGCAGGCAGCTTTTCGAAGCCAATTGCAAGGACTGCTCCACCGACTTCTTCAAGAACCTGGGCAAGGTTGCCACGCTGTCTGAAGTGGACCTGGCGCGCATTGCCCACCAGGGGAATGACTCGGTGCCTGCGTTTGGGGCGAACCTGAACCAGGATGACTTGTGGGCTGTAGCCGCTTATTTGCGGTCCCTGTCCCTCGATTATTCGACAGAGCAGGCCGCCGCGCCGGCTCCCACGTCCACGCCTGCGGCAGCGTCCGTCACCGACACGCCCGCAGCCGCTGCAGCGGGAACGCCCACCGGCGAGGGAACGCCGGTCACAGGGACCGGGCAGGCCACGGCCAATCCGACCGAAGCGCAGCCGACCGCCGTCGCCCAGGCGGGATTCGGAACCATATCCGGGTCCATCGATAATAAAACCGGTGAGGCTCTTCCCGCCGGGATGAAGATCACCCTGCGCGGCTTCGACCACGGCGCGGACCAGACCACGGGGCCCCAGGAGGTCTTCAACCAGGAAGGCGTCGTAAACAGCGATGGCACCTATACCTTCTCCAATGTGGAAATGCCCGCCAACCGGATCTTCCTGACCGAGATCGTGCAGGACGGGGTCACCATGCAGTCGCAGTTTGCAGTGGCCAAGGAAGGCGATACCGCCCTGACCGTTCCACCGCTCACGCTGTACGCACTGACCAACGACACATCCAAGCTGGTGGTGGATGAAGTCCGCTCGTTTGCCGATTACAGCGATACCGGTATCCAGTACTATAACGTCTATTCGTTCCGCAACCCGACCGATAAAACTATCATCATCGACACGAAGAACAATACCGAGGCCCCGTTCATCAAGATGCCGGAAGGCGCCACCAGCATGGGCATCGAGCCCCTGCAGGACAGTGAAAAATTCGTCAACACCGACAAGGGTCTGGCGATCCCGCCCAGCGAAAATTCCTACGGCCTGCTGGCTTTCAGCACCCTGCCCAAGAAGGAAAAGTTCGATATTGCCCAGTCCTTTGTCCTGCCGGCAGCCTCCTATACCGTCTTCCTGCCCGAAGGCGTGACTGCGGAAGGGCCGGCGCTCACGGACAAAGGCGCACAGAACATTCAAAATTTCAACTTCCAGGTCTACACGGCACAGAACGTCACAGCCGGTGAGACCATTAAATATACGGTGTCGGGACAGCCCAAGCAACCGTCCACGTCCACGACTTCCGAGCCTGCAGCGACAACCAGCAACACCAGGCAGAATGTATTGATCGGTGCGGGGCTGCTGGGCCTGGCGCTGATCGTCGCGGGCGGCTGGCTCTTCTGGCGGGACCGCAGCCACAGGGAAGACAACGTAGAGGAAGAAAAACAGGAATTCGAGACCTCGGAAGATGTGCTGGATGCGATCGTAGCCCTCGATGACCTGCACCGCGCCGGGAAGATCTCGGACGAGGCCTATCAAAAACGCCGCACCGAGCTGAAGGAAATCTTGAAGGGAATGATGTAATTATCTATCGTTGCGAGGAGCGTAATTTGCGGCGAAGCAATCGCCACAGAACCAGAAATTGCTTCATCTGGCAGCCGCCCTCCTCGCAATGACAGCTGGCTTAACCATGATCACCGTCAAAAAACTCATCAAACGATTTGGTATGAAGGCCGTCCTGCGTGGCGTGAACTTCTCGGTACAGCCGGGAGAGTTCGTCGCGCTGCTGGGTCCCAACGGCGCGGGCAAGACCACCTTTCTGCGGATTCTGGCCTCCCTGTCGCGGCCAACGCTCGGTGAGGTCAATGTCGCCGGTCACAACCTGCCCCGGGAAGCGGCTGCGGTTCGCGCCAGGCTGGGCGTGGTATCCCATCTGCCTCTGCTATACGGTGATCTAAGCGCCGAGGAAAATTTGCAGTTCTATGGACGTATGTATGGCATTCCCAACCTGGATCGGCGCATCACGGAGGTCCTGGAAATGGTTGGGCTGGAGATCCGCCGCCGCGACCTGACCCGCACCTTCTCACGCGGCATGCAGCAGCGTCTCGCCATCGGACGGGCTGTCCTGCATGACCCGGATGTGATGCTCTTCGACGAGCCGTATACCGGCCTCGACCAGGATGCCTCCTCCATGCTGGACGACGTACTGAAGACGGTCGCCGCCCGGGGCCGGACCGTGGTGATGACCTCCCACGATCTCGCCCGCGCCGAGGAACTCGCCACCCGCTTCGACATCCTGACCCGCGGCGTGATCGGCGCATCCACCACCAGCGAAGAGTTGCGGAACAGCAATCTGCTCTCCTTCTACAAACAGGCACTGGCAGGCTGACATGGCAGACAAACTTACCCCAATCGCTGAGGAGACCGTCCGGGAGGAGGCCCGCCCGCGTGAAACGGGAGGCAGCAGGCCTTCATCGAGTTTCTTCAAAGCCGTCTCTGCCGTGGTCTGGAAGGATGTGCAGGCGGAGGTGCGCTCCCGTGAGCTCTTCTCGGCCATGCTGGTCTTCTCTCTCTTGATGATCCTGATCTTCAACTTCGCGCTGGAACTGGACATCAAAACCCGCCAGTCGGTGACCGCCGGCGTGCTGTGGGCCACCTTCGCCTTTGCCGGCACGCTGGGTCTAAACCGCTCGATGTCCATCGAAAAGGACCGCGGCTGCATGGACGGTCTGTTACTGGCCCCCGTGGACCGCTCCGCCATCTATTTTGGGAAGGTCATCAGCAACCTAGCCTTCATGCTGATCGTGGAGCTGATCGTGCTGCCCGTCTACAGCGTGCTGTACAATGTCAACCTTTTTATCCCGGGGCTGCTGCTTGTGATCGTGCTTGGCTCGATCGGATATGTATCGGTGGGCACGCTGCTGGCCGCCATGTCGGTGCAGACCCGCACCCGGGATATCCTGCTGCCCATTCTGCTGTTCCCGATCGTCATCCCCGTCATCCTGGCAGCGGTGAAAGCCAGTAGCGGCTTTCTGAACGGTGCGGAGATGACGGAGATCATCCCGCCGCTCAACCTGCTTATCTTTTACGATCTTGTTTTCACTGCCGTGGCATTTATGGTGTTCGACAGTGTTGTTGAGGAATGAACTTTCTGCTTCGCCAATAGCAGGGAAGTTTGAAAAATATTTAAGGAGCACCCATGGAGTCTAAACCCCTGGCACTAACCATTCTTGATATCGTTTCCATCCTTGTCCTGGCCATCGCCACCTACCTGGCGCTCATCTTCGCGCCTACGGAGCTGGTGATGGGAAATGTACAGCGCGTGTTCTATTTCCACATCGGCACCGCCTGGACCGCCCTGATCGGCTTTATCCTGGCCGCGGTATTCAGCGTGACCTATCTCATTACAAAAAATCTAAAGTGGGACCGTCTCGAAGTTGCTTCCATCGAAGTGAGCATGGTGTTCTTCTTCATTACGATCGTGCTGGGCTCGATCTGGGCCCGTCCCGTCTGGAACACCTGGTGGACCTGGGACCCGCGCCTGACCACGGCTGCCGTCACCGAGCTGATCTACGCCGCCTACTTCATGCTCCGCCAGGGCATCGATGACCCCGACCGCCGTGCCCGCTTCGGCGCCGTCTACGCCCTGATCGGCGGTTTGAGCGCACCGATCACCTTCTTTGCCATCCGTTTCTTCCGCACCATTCATCCGGTGGTCATCGGAGGCGGGAATGCGGATGCACAGGGTACGTTCGCCATGACGGGTGATATGAAAGTGGCGTTCTTTTTTGGCCTGTTCGCCTTCACCATTATTTTCATCGACCTGTTCTGGCACCGCGTCCGCCTGGGCGAGCTGCAGAACAAGGTCGAGCAGATGAAATTACAAGCTTCGATCTGAACGGAGAAAATATGTTCCTGCTGCAATCCTCCACTCCGAATACAAACAATTACATGATCGCCGGCTATGCGGTCACATTCCTTGTCATGGGAATATACATCGCCAGCATTTATATCCGCAACCGCAACCTGAAACAGGATATTTCCATGCTCGAGGAAATGGAAAAATCCGGGCAGCCCGCACTTAAGTAGACAAGTTTTGTTAAACCTTTTAAAGTTGTAACCAAAATGTATGACGGAATATAGTCCAAAATGAATGGAGTCCGCTATAATGACATAGCGGACTTTTTTATATTCATGCATAGACTCGCCAGGACTAAAAATCGCAGGTGGAAATGGCTCCTTGGTTTGAGCCTGGTATTTGTGTCGCTTGGGATCGCCTCCGCATATTCCATCAAGGGTTTTGCCGCACCTGCCTATGCACCCCCCGGCCCCGACAGGTTTAGCGTCTCGACGGTGGATTACACAAAATATTACTGGTGGCTCATTTACTTCGGGGAGACGGACCACGAATGCGAAATTGAGATCGACCACGAGGGCATGCCGACGCCCGGGGACATTTACGTGGATTGCGGAGCGAGACTCTACCAGAAATGGATCAAAAACCAGCCCTGCCTGGAAGCCGACGTCAATCGATGCGTGGGAAAACTGTATCTGCAGTTGATGAACAGCGAGCCTGCTCAGAAGCAGGTATCCACCATCCTGCCGCCTCCCACCGTCCAGGTCACGCTGGAGAACTGCAACCCGGTCTACAGCTCCTCCACCAGCATCTGCGATTCGGACCCCATCCTGGTTTTAACCGGCGTGGAGCCGCTGCCGGGCTATCAGATCACAAGCATTCAGGGTCTGTATGAGAACCAGCCGTTCACCTGTGATGCCGTCTGCCGGCTGAAACTGCCGGAGACGGGAGAGAACATTTTCAACCTCCAGTTTTGGGCCTACTCGAGCTATGGGGATAGCAGCGTGCCCTTCAACGCGCAGGTCCGTGTGGCCACGACCAGTGCAGGCGACCCGGACCGCTCCTACTGGTATGTGGATGTCCTGAGCGATCAATGGTTCGGCGTCCCGGTTGCGAGCTGTGTCCAGACCTGGGGAACCCTGCCCCCCATCGGGGGACCGCCGGGATGGCTGAGCACGCCTCCCAATGTCGAAGAGCTCAATACGGACCTTCCCTATAATTACCTTGCGGCCCAGCTGATCAAAAAAGGCGCTGTCGATGCGAGCTCCTGCCCCAACGGAGGCCTGGAGCCGGACGAAACCGCTTCCCAGTGTGGGATGGAGGTGGCGCGTGGTGCGGTGACCTCCTGGCAAAACCAGTTCAACGAGGTCATCCTGAACGTTGCCAAGGACACCGGGGTACCCGCCCACCTGTTGAAGAACATGTTCGCCATCGAAAGCCAGTTCTGGCCGGGTGCGAGCAACAAAACCGACATTGGCCTGGGACAGCTCACCCCCGAGGGCGCCGATACCACCCTGATGTGGAATCCGCCCTTCTTCTACCAGTTCTGCCCCCTGGTCATGGATTCGGCCGAATGCAGCAAGGGATACCTGAAAATGACCGACAAGCAGCAGTCCTACCTGCGGCTGGCCCTGTTCGATGCCGTCAACGCCAACTGCGAGAATTGTCCCCTGGGGATCGACCTGGACCGCGCGAACTTCAGCATCGGCGTGTTCGCCCATACTCTGCTGGCCAACTGCGAGCAGGCTGCCCAGCTTGTCGAGAATGTCACCGGCGGGGCGGCCGGCAAGGCGGCCACGTATGAAGACCTTTGGAAATTTACCATGGTCAATTACAATGCCGGGCCGGGCTGCCTGGGCGACGCGCTGGATGTGGCTGCAGGCGAGGAGGCCGGCCTGACATGGGATAATGTTGCCTCCCATCTGGTGCCGACCTGCCCGGGCGCGGTCAATTACGTGAACCAGATCAGCAAATAAACGGGGACGATTGTCACCTGGAGAATAAAACGAAGGCTACGTGTCTTCGTTTTATTTTTTGTGCTACACTACACACATGCTCAAGTCGTTGCCGGCGAACATCGAGAGCAAATCCATCTCCTCTTTATGGAGGAGATCGTTTCTCGAGCACTGGCAGCGATTTTTGATTCCAGGAGATGATTCATGCTGAGTCCCGTTGAGAAAGTTCTCTTTGTACTGGCTGTTGCCGTCTCACTCTATTACACCTACCGCGGCGTCAGGCGCATTATCGCCCACATCGGAAGCGGGCATGGCCGGCCTGCCTGGAGTGTGGTCTGGAAACGGATCGGGGATCTGATCGTCAAAGTGGGCCTGTTCCAGCCGGTATTCCGCCTGCGGCTTGGACCGAGCATCCTGCACGGCTTGATCGGGTGGGGCTTTCTGGCCTTCCTGTTGATCAACCTGTCGGATCTCATTTATGCCTTTACGAACTTCCGGCTTCTTGAAAGCCTGGGCGCGGTGGGGAACTTCTATCTTCTGCTCGCGGATGTGGCCGGTGTGGCGATCATCCTGGGGATCATCGGCATGGCGATCCGCCGGTTCATCCTGCGGCCGAAGACGCTGTCGACACGCGAATCGACGCACCTGCTCCCGAAGGCCCGCTTCGGCATCTGGCGCGATTCGGCCATCGTGGCGGCGTTCATCTTCACCCACAACATGGGACGCCTGCTGGGCGAATCCTTTTATGTGGCATCGACGGGAGTCTCCGACCCCTGGCAGCCGTTCATCTCACGCGTGGCAGCTCTCTGGTCGGGGATGAGTCCGAACAGCCTGCTGATCGGCGAGCGGCTGATGTTCTGGATCTCGATCGGTGCGGTGGTCGCTTTTCTGCCCTACTTCCCCTACTCCAAGCACATCCATCTCTTCTTCGCCCCCATCAATTTTGCGCTCAAGCCGGAGCGCCGGTCCATGGGCGAATTGAGCTACATCAATCTCGACGACCAGTCCATCGAGCAGTTCGGCGCGGCGACCATGAAGGACCTGGGCTGGGAACAGATCATGGATGCCTATGCCTGCATCATGTGTTTCCGCTGCCAGGAGATGTGCCCGGCCTACGCCACCGGAAAGATCCTTTCCCCGGCCGCCCTGGAGATCAACAAGCGCTATCACCTCAATGCCGGCGGCGCCATGGATGTACCGATGCTGGACCTGATCCCGGAGGAGGCCGTCTGGGCCTGTACCGCCTGCGGCCAGTGCGTGGACATCTGCCCCGTGGGCAACGAGCCGATGCGCGATATCCTCGACATCCGCCGCAACCTGACCCTGATGGAGAATAGCTTCCCGCGCCAGCTGGAGACCGCCTTCAAGGGCATGGAGCGCAACGCCAATCCGTGGAACGTTTCGCAGGCCGACCGGATGAAGTGGGCCCAGGGATTGAACGTCCCGACCATCGAGAAAAATCCCGAGCCCGATATCCTGTGGTGGGTGGGCTGCGCACCGGCAACAGACTCGCGCGCCCAGAAGACCGCCCAGGCCTTTGCCAAAATCCTGAACGCGGCCGGTGTCAACTTTGCGGTGCTCGGACAGAACGAGCAATGCACCGGCGACTCGGCCCGCCGCGCAGGCCGCGAAGATATCTTCTTTGGGCTTGCCTCTGCCAACGTCGAGATCTTAAATGAAGTCAATCCAAAGCGGATCGTCACCACCTGCCCGCACTGCCTGCATACGATCAGGAACGAGTACCCACAGTTCGGTGGGAACTATGAAATCATCCATCATACGCAGCTCATCAACGAGCTGGTCGGCGCCGGAAAGATCTCTCTGAGCCTGGAGGGCGACAACATGCAGGTCACCTTCCACGATCCCTGTTATCTCGGGCGGCAGAACGGCATCTACGAGGCGCCGCGTGAGAATTTGAGAGCGGCAGGCCTGCAGACGGTTGAGATGCCGCGCACGGAGGCCAAGTCCTTCTGCTGCGGCGCGGGCGGTGCCCAGATGTGGAAGGAGGAGGAGCCGGGCGATTTGCGCGTGAACGAAGCGCGCTATCAACAGGCCAAGCAGACCGGTGCCAATACGGTGGCAGTGGGATGTCCCTTCTGCATGACCATGTTGACCGATGCCTCCAAAGCGGATGGCAGCGGTGGCATGCAGGTCAGGGATGTGGCCGAGATCGTAGCCGAGCGGATGAAATAGGAGGCGACTGATGATCGATCTTTCCAGCGAGTTTGGCCGCGTGGTCGAAGGGCATCTCAAGGATGAAATCGTCATCTGGCTGACGACGGTTGATTCGCACCTCACACCCCAGCCGCGCCCGGTCTGGTTCCTTTGGGAATATGAGACCGTTTTGATCTTCAGCCAGCCGAACGCCTACAAGGTCAAACATATCCGGGCGCATCCCAGGGTCGCGCTGCATTTCAACACCGATGATGCGGGCGACAAGCATGTCATCGTGATGACCGGCGAGGCGGTCATCGATCCAAATGGTGTGACTCCCAACCAGGTCCCCGCCTATCTTGAGAAGTATAAATCGGGCATTGCAGCCCTCAACATGACCCCCGAAGCGTTCAATGCGGAGTACATGACCCTCATCCGAATTACCCCCACCGAACTGCGTGGATGGGAGTAAAATAGCCTCCCAACCTGAGGAGGTCTTGAATGAAGGAAATGATTCGCACTCTTCATCCCGGGAAAAAACAGGGAGTGAATATCAGCAAGGAAAAGTACGACATCATTCGCAGCGCAATTTTATCGACATTGAAAACGCAGAAGGAAATCAGTTTTATGGGCCTGTCCCACGCTGTGGAGAAGGAAGTCAACGGAAATTTTGAAGGTTCGGTCACCTGGTATGTTACAACGGTCAAGCTCGACCTCGAGGCACGTGGGATGATCAAGCGCGTGCCCAACTCCCGCCCCCAGGTTGTCAGGCTTGCATAGCATTGCATGCCCTTAATGAAGAAGACCCGTCTCGAAACAAGGCGGGTCTTCTTCATTTATAAGAAACTTTATTTCCACTTCCTCCGGATCAGCTTTTCCAGCTCGATTGCCAGGAGCACGAGCGAACCAGTTCCAATGGCGACCGCCAAGTCTGTGGCGCTCAAGGGAACGACGGTAAAGAATCTGTTCAGGGCAGGCATATAGATGACCGCCAGCTGCAGCCCAAAGACGAGCAGGACCATCCACGCCAGCATTGGGTTGCCAGCCAGCCCCATTTTGAAAAACGAATCGCGGCTGGAGCGGGAGGCCAAGGCCTGAAAGATCTGGGCAAACGCCAGGAAGGAGAAGACCATCGTCTGCCACTGCGGCTGGTTGGAGAAGTAATATACGTAGCCCAGTGCCAGTGCAAGGCCGCCGATCAGGGCGCCCACCCAGAAGACCTGTATGCCCGCGCCTCGCGAGAACATCCCTTCCCCTGGAGAATAGGGCGGCCGCTGCATGGTATCGCTCTCGGCCTTCTCCACACCCATGCCAAGCCCCAGCAGGCCATCGGTCAGCAGGTTGAGCCATAACAGCTGCAAGGGCAGGAGCGGAAGCGGCTTGCCCATGAACGGCGCCAGGAGCATGACCAGCACCTTGCCGATATTTCCGGCCACGCTGAAACGCACGAACTTGCGGATGTTGTCATAGATCGTGCGGCCTTCCTTGACCGCGGCGACGATGGTGGCAAAGTTATCGTCGAGCAGGACCATGTCGGCCGCTTCCTTGGAGACATCCGTGCCGGTGATGCCCATCGCCACGCCGATGTCTGCCCGGCGCAGGGCCGGTGCGTCGTTCACGCCGTCACCGGTCATCGAGACGATCTGTCCACACTCCTGCAGGGCCTGTACGATCTTCAATTTGTGTTCCGGCGAGACGCGGGCGAAGACCTGCACATCGTCCACAACATTTTTCAGCTCCTCGAAGGACAGGTTCTCCAGCTCCGCGCCGGTCAATACTTTCACGCTGGTTTCAGTCGACGATTCAATGATGCCCAGCTGGCGGGCGATCTCGGTGGCCGTAAGAGGGTGGTCGCCGGTGATCATGATCGTGCGGATTCCGGCGGTCTTTGTCAATCTCACTGCATCGCGGACTTCATTGCGCGGCGGGTCGATCATGCCGAACAGGCCCACAAAAGTCAGCCTCTGCTCGAGGTCCGTCTGGATGATTTCAGGGATCTGGTTCATCAGGCGAAAACCGATGCCCAGGACGCGCATGCCCTTCCTGGCGAGGTTCTGGTTGGCTGCTTCGATCCGGACCCTGTAATCTTCATCGATCGGCTCCGACCGTCCACCGACCCACACGTGGCTCGCCAGGTCGATCAGTCCATCCACGCTGCCCTTGGTAAAGGCAATGTAACGGCAGTTGCTGACATCCAGCCCGGCCAGCACCTCGGGATCATACGTCCGCAGGTCATGGACGGTCGTCATGCGCTTGCGTTCCGAGTCGAATGGGAGCTCCGCCGCCCGCGGGAAGGACGAGTCGAGGGATGACTTCCAGTAGCCGAGTTTGGCCGCGGCCGCCACCAGCGCGCCTTCGGTGGGATCCCCCAGCGTATGGAAGCGATCGTCGCCTTCGTCCACGAGGCGGGCATCGTTGCACAGGGCGCCGCCCACCGTTGCCAGCGAAAGTGCGGATGCGATGGGTGCGCTGCTTCGAGTGGCAGTAAAGGACC
>JBLMZU010000194.1:0-6713 GCA_050258995.1 Bacteroidota bacterium | reverse complement strand
ATGTAAACGATCACGTGGTTGATGGTTTGCGGCTCATATGGATGATCCAAATCCATGTACAGGAGGTAAACCTCCCAATCGGGAGGAGCAGCCGCCAGGATCATACTTGCAAACAGGATGGCATTGTCCTCACAATCGCCTCCGCCTGCCAGCAGGGTTTCCAGCGGGTAGCGTGGTGTGTCTGTGATCTCGCCGGAATACTTGGTCAGCTGCGCCACAATGTACCAGATCTCAGTGATAAATGTCTCTTCGATAGGTGCCCGGCTGTAAAAATAGGAGCTGAACGTCGTAAAGACGCGCGGGTCCACGAATTCCGCGTAATCGATGATGCGATAGTTCTCCCCGGTAATTTTGTTGTTAAGGATCATACGCTCATAGGTCTGGTCGAGCCTGATCTTATTTCTTTCCTCGTTGCCGCGATTGAGATCACTCTCCAGCTGGTCGAATGGTACCTTCCAGTCATAGATTTCCTGGCTGGGCGTGAGGAACGACAGGTACACCATCCGTCCATGGATGTAAATATAGGGCGGCGCGATGGCTGTCTGTTTGTAGCTTGCAATCTCGTTGACCGTATCCTTGTAATGGGCCTGCAGATCGGTGACATAGCTCTGCAGGCTGACATGCTCAGCCGATAGGGAGTCGTATTTTTTGGACAGGACGGAATAATCGTTGTTCAGATCGGTGTATCTGCCCTGCAGGGCTGAATATTCACCGTTCAGACTCTCGTACTGTCCCGTAAGGGAATTGTATTGGCTGGAAAGGTTATCCTTTTCTGCTTGCAGGGTTTGATATTCGCTGTTACGGCGCGCCAGGTTCTGTAGAACCTGCTGCCTGTCTGCCTCCAATTTTTTATACTGATCCTGCAGGGAGTTATATTGGGCAATAAAGACGAACGAGCTCAAGAGGAAGATGCAGGCGCCAAAAGCCACCAACATCGATGGCAGATATGGGAGATATCCTTTTTTAACGGGTCGCTTTTCCGGAGCAGGAACCAGCCCAGCCGGTGAAGTCCCTTCCTTTTTTTCCTCCTGGGTCTCAGCCTGGACTTGCCTTGCCGCAGCCTGTTCCTCCTCCTGGAGACTGGCAAGCGCTTTTCTGGCCGTTTCGTTTTGCGGGAAAATTACCAGGTACTGATCCAGGGCCGTGATCTTTTCCGGGTTGGTCGCCCGCGTATAGATCAACCATATCCAGGCGGCCTCGTTCTGCCAGTCGTTATGGACTATGGTTTCAAATATCTTACGCGCCTCGTTCTTTTGGCCGCTTTGCCACAGAGTAATCCCTCTCTTCAATAGGCTTGATGACATCGGCATGCTGCCCTCCCTTGAATGAGACATCAGTGTTTGGCTTGTATGGAGAATGAAAGATTTTTATAACCCTATTTCAGATCAGTGAACGCCAAAGATTTGATCGTTATCGTTTGTCCTCCTTGATCTTCATAACCAGAGGCAGTCGACCCCTTTGCCCAAGGATACCTAAAAAGTCTGTGGCGGGCAATCCTGCAATTCATCACAAGCGCCAGGACGTTTGACCGAAGTTCTAAAGTATGAGGGAGACCTTCGCCGAGTAAGTGTGACCTGGAATTGGCCCATGTGATACAGAGAGCGAGGGACCGTCTTGGATGAATTGATCGTTTTCAAAAATGACGGCCCTGCCTTGTATTGGACGATCCTGCTTTACCTGACCTCGTGAGGCCGAGTCTTTTTCCTGGACCTTTTCTCCAGATACGTTTTCAACCTGTCCTGTGCCATATCATTGAATACCGGCAGGACGATGGGTATGAAGATAATCGATATGAATAATCCAATCATTGCAACGGTCCACTGGCTCAAGGATGAGATACCGAGAAATGGGGTGAGTATTGAATGTAGTAGTTGAAACGGAGGGCGAATGTAGGCCATGGCAATTCCTTTATTTGGAAGCCGGACAGACCACGTGATCGTTTCCGTGTCAATATAAGGAAAACGCTCGATATTCTCGGCAGTTTTGGCTTCAAAGAATGCATCCTTGGGGAAATCTACCAATTCGACAGTAACCTGGGGACAGGTATCCCCACAGAATTCTCCGCCGTAGGTCTTTCCATCCGGTAAGGTGATCTTCACGTCTTGCTTTTGATCCATGTCCAGTGGGGCAATATAAATTTCTCTCAGTAAAAAACCGATATTGTGGCTGGCGATTTCTCTGGAAGGCAGGGATATCCAGTCGTCGGGTGCTTCCCTGTAAAACATGCCGGGAACAACACTTTCCTGAAGTTTGAAAGTATCACCGGCAAGCATCTCTACCGATACTTTATACTTTTCTACGATGGGAGGTATCAAAGCAGGAGGAGGCGGAGGATTGGTCATATAGGAAACGTGTGGCAATAAATATAGCAAAAAACCACAGAACATAAAGCCTAAAATCGTGCTTATCAGTATTGGATAGGGCCACTTTAGTTTTTTGAAAAGGAGAATGACACCCTTGGAAATGAAATACAAAAACCAGGCGATGATCATCCCAAAAATAAGATACAGGCTGGCTGAATAACTTGTTGCAAGGACCACAACGAAAACCATGACGAATAAGATCACTGCACCAGCTACGATCGTTTTGCGCCATTGAGGAAAGAGGGTTTTGTCGTTCACCATAACCTTCCCTTTCTGTATCCTGGCTTATTCACCAGATTCTGCCAATTTGGACATGCCAATCTCGTCCCTGCAAATTAGGAGATTGTATAAAGTATATAAAAAATCTCCGATTAATTCAATGCTTCCCAAGCTTTTTATTGCAACTTCAGCTGCCCGCAATACTGAAGCCGGGCCGCGAGGTACCTTGAGTTCGCTGCGACACTGCATACTCTAATTTAAACGATACGACCTGGACGAAGCCCAGGCCGTATTCCTATAATATGATTTCGCACAATTCAAAATTGTTAGGCAGGGAAATGAAGATCGTTGGTCGAAGTCACTCAAAAACCCTCGCCGGGCAACGACCGGCGGAATATCGCCCTGAAGGCGACACAATTCCCGCCGCAACCAAAGCGAAGGGCCTCTCTTCCCAGCCTGCTCCCATAGTCATCCTATAAGCGTTCTCATCATCGGGATGATTTCTTTCGTATACCCCCTGTGTGCAATCAGACGGTCTCAAATGATCCCCGCATGCTCACGCCATTACCCCACATCTTACAGTTACGAGATGACAGGGGCTTTTCCATTTGCTTCATAAAGGGGGACCCGCACTTCGCTCCCTGGATGGTTGTGATCGGGCCATGTCGAGTGCAAGCTGCACGTCCACTGCCGGCGCCTGGGCTGAAAAGGCCGCCGGTACATCCTGTTGCGCTGTCGCTATCAAAGGTCGTGTGGGAAGCTGTGGTCGTTCCGATCAAAGCCCGGATACCGACAATTGTTTCTCCACGTCCGCATCCAGGCGCGACCACGCATCGACGATGAACAGGGCGGCCGAAACCATGTCAATGTCACAGCCCGGCTGGCCCGGAAAGTTAAGCCCGTGGACCAGCTTCTGCCAGGTCTGCTGGAGCAGCTCGGCCAGCCAGACAACATCGTTGTTCAGATCGCGGTTTTCCCAGAGAGCAGAGTTCTCGAGGCGCTCGTTGCGCTGGGCCAGGTTGTCATCATCCCAAAGCATGTGGGTGACCGCGGCCTGCAGTACCGGCTCGGGGTCCTGTTCGAAGCGGGTCTGGATCTGACGGGCAAAGCGCGGCCAGTCCGGCCGGGCGCCCGCTGGCGAGCCGCCTGCCTGGATATAGCCGGCCCGCATCAGGGCCTGCTCCAGGTCCTGGTAGCGGTACAGGAAGTACATGACCGTTTCTTCATCGACCAGCCAGGCATCCTCTTCCGCCTGCGGCCCGGGCAGGCTTTCCGGGCCGGGGTCCGTTTCATTTTTGGATATTCTCGTCTGGGGCTCTGCGGGACGGTCACCGTCGCCGGTCTTGCTTTTGTTGTTTCTGGGGCAGGGCATCTGGCTGGTTCCAACTTTCTTGTGAATTCCCGCCAAGGATACCCGAAAAAGACGCAGGAATGCCCCGCTGCCGTGGAAATGTAGAGATTTTGAAAGGTTGGCTGCCTGGAAACCGGGAGCGCCTACCTGCCCAGGAATCCCCCAATGAACATGCCGGCCATGATGCCGGCGACCAGGCCGGCATCCATGTACCTGAGCAGGGCCGTCAGGAGCTGGAAGCGCCGGGCCAGCAGCTTCGTGAGTCGGCGGCCCAGGAAGTATCCCAGGGCAAGTCCCAGTCCCAGCACGATGATGACGCCGTAAAGCAGGCTGATCCAGCCCTGCCCGGTGATCCGCAGCTGGAGCAGGTGATCGACGAGCAGTCCGGCCAGCAGCCCCACGTACCCGGCAGCCAGGCAGGCCAGGGCGGTGACGTCCCGGCGCAGGATCCATTTTGCCAACTGTAGATAGAGCAGGGAAGAGAGTACGGCCAGGACCGCGGCCGGGAGCTCGCCCCAGCCGAAGAGCTGCTCTGAAACGTTCCCGGTGACGAGTGAGGCGATATAGACGCCGGTGATGGCATAGACGATCACCAGGGCAGGCTGTCTCCGCAGCGACCAGGACACGGCGAGGACGGACACGACCAGGGTCCCGATCATGGCCAGCAGGAAGGCTGTATCATTCGTCTGCCAGACGCTGTTGATGGCCAGCAGCTGCAGGGCGCCCGTACCGGCCAGCAGCACGTCCAGGCCGAGCTCGAGGAACAGCAGCACGGCGATGAATTTGTCGTACCATTTCCTCTGCCGGAAGAGCTGGACCAGCAGGGGAGGCATCCCGACCAGGATCCACAGGAACACCAGGTAGGCCCCCGCCAGGAACCCGAACTGCAGGGTGGCATACGGGAAGATATCCGGCACCAGCAGGGATAGCAGTCCCAGCGGGATGTAGATCAGCAGCCCCGCGCCCAGGGTGAGCACAAAGGGCAGGGCCAGTCCCAGTGGGAACCCGGTCAGGACGGCCTCCCAAAAATCACTCCCGTATTTGGTGACGGGCTGCGTGGCGTAGCGGATCGCAAAGAAGACGCCCAGCACAAAGGCCCAGATCGTCACGCTCCTCATCAGCGAGCCCAGGGCTGTCCCCCAGATCTCCTGCCCGCTCGTGAGCAGGACCGGGATGCTGCTCGCGTACCCAAAGCTTTGCATCACCAGGACGACGCCCGCCGCCCCCAGCAGGATCCCCAGGATGACCAGGTTGCTCCTGATATCCTTTCGCAACGGGTTGACCTCGAAATAGTTGGATGGGATCGCTCTCATGGATGCGCTGTGCCTCTGGATTGGATGACGGACATTCGGGAGATTATACAGTAAGCATAAACAGGAAGGGACAATTGATGCATCACCTCTCCAATGATTTGACTCGGCGTCTACCATGCTGGCCCCCTTGCTGTAAGAATGGGTGAGCTGTTACGAGGGATTAGCGCGCCTTCAGCTGATTCTCGTCATCCATCCCCCAGTTGCTTACGTTTGCTTCGATGTACCGATGAACCCGATGATAATCGTTCTCATCACGAATAATATGCTCATAATAATTTCTCTGCCAGACCGGCACCCCCTCGCGCCCCAGGAGGATATTGATCTGTTTGGCAGTGTTCATTTTGAAATAGCCCACCACGAGCGGCAGCGTCATACGGCGTCGATCTGGTACGGGCGTTTCATGAATCTCCCCGACAGTTGGATCGGATGTTGCAAGGATATTCACAATTCCATGGAAATGATTGGGCATGACCTGGGCTGTCCCCACACCGACATCCGGATAACGGACAGGCAGCGAGTTCCAAATCTCCCAGACGATCTGGCCTGCCTCGCTCAAATGCATTATTCCATCGTGTATTTCACCGAACAGGCCTTTTCGCCCCTCTGTAACGATCGTAATGAAATAGGCGCCAGGCTGGGAATAATCATATTTGGGCAGGCGAATGGACCGGCGGCGACGTGCCTGGGGATTGTAACCCATGATCTTTTTTCCTCATGTATGGGAGGGGCGGTACGGTGGGGGCGGTACGGTAGGGGCAGTTCAGTAAGGGCAGTTCAGTAAGGGCAGTTCATGAACTGCGCCTACTGCATACAAACCAACCACCGCTCCACATCCGGGTCTATGTGTGCCCAGGCCTCCACGACATACAGGGCGGCGGTGACGTAGGTGGAGTTGTAGTCCATGCGATCGGGGGTGTTGAGGCCGTGGGCGAGGCGGTTGCGGGCCTGCTGGACCAGCTCGGTCAGCCAGACCACGTCGCTGTGCGGGCTGGCGGTCTCCCAGGGGAAGGTGTCCTCCAGCAGGTCCATGCGGCGCTCCCAGTTTTCGGTCTGGCCGAGCATGTAGGCCACGGCTCCCTGCAGCTGCGGAGAGGAGTCGGGATCGAAGTATCGCTCGATATGCCGGGCGAAGCGGACCCAGTCCGGCTGGGCGTTGCCTGGGGTACGGCCTACACCGGTGAACCCGGCCCGCACCAGGGCCTGCTCGAGGGCATGGTATTCGGTCAGGAAGGTCAGGACCAGCTCCTCGTCGCTCTCACGATGCAGGGCGACCCTGTCAGGGGTGAGAGCGACGTCGCTCCCCGCTTCGGGTTGCGGGTCCGGGACAGCGGCGGCATCCGAGGGCTGGATCGTCTGGCTGGTCGGGGTCTTGGGTTTATTGTTCTTGGTGGGTGGCATCGTGCTTTTCCGGGTCCTGTTCGCAGTGGAATTTTGTCTAGCATACTCGAAAAAGGACACAATCAGACC
>JBLMZU010000193.1:0-9508 GCA_050258995.1 Bacteroidota bacterium | reverse complement strand
GTTCACCGAGGCCGGGGGGGTGGCAGCCAGGGCCGCCCTCGCCGGTCGCAAAACCGCGAAGGACGTAAACAGCATGGCTGCGATCAGGACAAGGTTTGAGATCTTACTGCGTAGCTTTTGTTCTTCCATGGCTCAACTCCTCTATTGAGATGAAAAAATATTAAACAAAAACCACCGCGCAGGCGCGATGATTTTCAAATTACCCGGGATATTTTTGCTCCTCGAAATCGCTCATAAACTCCATCCTGCAGGCAATATTAATCAAGCTAGACGATTCGTTGCGAATCCTAGCATAAAGGATGTAGTGAGTCAATTTATAGAGGCTGCCTTGTAACCTTTACTTAGATTCCACCGTATAGCTCTCGCCAGGCTTGAGAAGCACGACTCTTGTACTCGTCTCCTTTTGCACCTTTTCCGCCCAGGCGTGTTCATCCTGTTTGAGCAGGTCAAAGGTATTGTAGTGGATGGGGATGACCACCCGGGGCTCCAGGAACTTGACCGCTCGCAGCGCGTCCGCCGGCCCCATCGTATAATTGTCCCCGATCGGAATGACCGCCAGGTCCAGACCTTCCTCGCCGATCAGCTTCATGTCCCCGAACAGGCCGGTATCCTGAGCCATATAGATCTTCTCGCCGTCATTCGTCGTCAGCAAAAAGCCGCAGGGATTGCCCCCGTTCGATCCGTCCGGCAGCGCGGAACCGTGGATGGCAAAGGTCAGCTTGAGATAACCAAAGGGATAGGTGTAGCCCCCGCCGAGATGCTGTCCGTGCGTCTTTTCCACGCCTTTGGCGTCAAACCAGTTGGCGATCTCATCGTTGCTGATGACCATCGCACCGGTCCGCTTCGCGATCGAAAGCGTGTCACCCACGTGATCGCCGTGTCCGTGGCTAATCAAAATATAGTCTGCCTCCACTGCATCTGGCGAGGTGGAAGCGGCGGGATTGCCCTCCAGGAAGGGATCCACAATGATCCGGTAGCCGCCAGTCTCCAGCCCCAGTGCTGCATGTCCATACCAGGTCAGTTTGACACTCATGAGAACCTCCTTTGTGTGCTTTAACGGTTGAGTCAGCCAGATTGTACCCCTGCGGCACAGCCTGGCAAGGCTGTAATGTATTTCAATACAAAAAGATTGTAGAATTCGAATTGCACTGATCGCTCTGGTCAGAAATACTATAATCCGGTGCGCATTCTTCCCTGGAGTCTCCATGAAACCCACACTCAGCCAGCGCTTCCGCTATCATTTTGACAACCTCATGTCCCGGGGCACGCCCGCCCTGATCGGCATGCTGTTCCTGCTCTCCTTTATCATCGTCATCCTGGCCGGCGTCCTTATTTCTGCTTTCCGGTTTGCCCAGGACGGATCAGCACCGATGAGCTTTTGGGAGGCTGCCTGGGAGAGCCTGATGCGCACCCTTGACTCAGGCACCATGGGCCAGGATACCGGCACAGGATTTCGCCTGGTGATGCTCTCCGTCACTGTGGGTGGCATTTTTGTGGTCAGCACCCTGATCGGCGTGCTGAGCAACGGGATCGAACGCCAAATGGATCACCTGCGCAAGGGACGCTCGCGCGTGCTCGAGACGAATCATACCCTGATCCTGGGATGGTCCCCACAGATCTTCACAATTATGAGTGAGCTGATGATCGCCAACGAAAATCAGCACCAGGCACGCATCGTCGTCCTTGCCGAGAAGGACAAAGTGGAAATGGAGGATGAGATCCGCGAGCGTGTCGAGGAGCTGGGCAGCACGCGCATCATTTGCCGCAGCGGAAGTCCGATCGACCCGACCGACCTCGAGATCGCCAGCCCACACCTTGCAAAATCCATCATCGTATTGCCGCCGGACAACAGCGCCACCCCCGATGCGGATGTCATCAAAACCGTGCTGGCGATTACCAACAGTCCCAGCCGTCGAGCCGGACCCTACCATATTGTGACCCAGCTCCAAAATGAAAAGAACTTGAAGCTTCTCCAATTGGTGGGCGCAAACGATCATGTGCAGGCTGTGCTCACAGGCGACCTGATCGCCCGAATCGTGGCACAGACCTCACGCCAGTCCGGGCTTTCGATCGTATACACCGAGCTGATGAATTTCGAGGGAGATGAGATCTATTTCAAGTCCGAACCGGCCCTCACAGGAAAAAGCTATGGAGAGGCCCTGCTTGCCTATGAAGACTCCTCCGTCATGGGCCTGCGCAAAGGCGAAAATATCCTGCTTAACCCGCCTATGGATACCAGCATCGAGGCCGGTGACCGGATCTTTGCGCTTTCAGAGGATGACGATACGATTCGACTCTCAGGCCTCGACCAGCCTCCGATTAATGAAGCCGCCGTCTGCGCAAACGAAACTCCGTTAAAACTTCACCCGGAAAAGTGTCTGATCCTGGGATGGAATCGCGGTGGCGTCACCATCGTGCACGAGCTGGATCAATACGTAGCCCCGGGCTCCCAGGTGACAATTGTTGCCTCCGTCGAGCATGCGGAAAAACAGATCACGGCACGGATCGGCCGGCTCCAAAACCAGGCGCTCACGGTCCTCGAAGAGGAACCGACAGATCGCGACCTGCTAGGCACGCTTCATCTTCAGGCATACAACCACATCATTGTCCTGGCGGATGAAGCGGTCGACCCCCAAAAAGCAGATGCAAAGACCTTTGTGACCCTTCTGCACCTGCGCGACATCGCCGACCAGGAAGGACGGTCCTCCTCGATCGTCAGCGAAATGCTCGATCTGCGCAACCGTAAACTCGCCGAAGCCACCCGGGTGGACGATTTCATCGTCAGCGATCATCTCGCCAGCCTGATGATGGCCCAGCTCAGCGAGGACGCCGAGCTATATGCTGTTTTCCAGGATATCTTCGATACCGAAGGCTCGGAGATCTACCTTAAGCCGGTGGGTGATTATGTGGTCACCGGTGAACCGGTCAATTTTTATACGGTGGTCGAAGCAGCCCGCAGACGCGGCCATACCGCCATCGGGTACCGCAAGTATTCCGAAGCCGGGAATGCGGAAAAATCCTATGGAGTACACACCAATCCCAGGAAATCTGAACAGGTGACCTACCAGCCAGAAGACAAAGTGATCGTCATTACCGAGGAGTAGCCTCGTTCATGAAGGCGTTCATCGGCTGGGGCATAATCGATCACGCCCTCTGGATGTGATCGATCAACAAGGCCGAATCGCCAAGCGGACCGATTTGGGGCACGAAGGTCATCGCTCGAATATGCTGATACTCTCAATGTGATAGGTCTGCGGGAACAGGTCAAATGGAGTGACCTGTCTTAATCGGTATCCCCCAGCGGCGAGTCGCGCCGAGTCCCGGGCCAGTGTGGAGGGATCGCAGGAGACATAGGCGATCACCTGTGGCTTGAGTTTCAATAGCCCATCCACAACCTGTTTCTCCAACCCAGCCCGCGGCGGGTCGACAAGGACAATTTCCGGATTTAGATCAAGATGGGGGATGACATCCTCAGCCAGCCCTTCGTAAAGGTCAACATTCTCAAATTCGTCCAGGTTGAAGGCAAAATCTTCACAAGCGGAAGGAGAGGATTCGATCCCGATCACGCGCTCACATTTCGAAGCGAGGAACGCGCTGAACAGGCCGGCTCCACAGTACACGTCCAGCAAAGTTGTGGACGCAGAAACAGGCAGATTGGCGAGAAGATGTTCCACCATCCTGCCTGCCATGGCTGTATTGACCTGAAAAAAGGACGCTGCCGAAACTTTGAAATCGCGATCCAGCACACGGATCACAACCTGATCGTTGCCGGCAATGACCACTGTATTTTCATCGAAGACGTGTGTTACCGAGATCCCTGCCTCGATCTCCAGCTCTGGCGGCTCGGGGGAATCCGATTCCAGGACCAGCATCAGCTCCTCGTCCTCGCCCGAGCGCAGGGAAACCCGCTCCAGGTCCATTCCGGGCTCGAACTCCAGTTGAGGCCACAGGGAGTTGATCGATCCCTCAGGGAGATGGCATTCGGAAATGGCAAATACCCTTGGGATACCCGCAGTCATATATCCCAATTTCCCTGCCTCTGTGAGGTGGAACTGCACGTGATTCCTGTAATTCCACGGGCTGGGACTTGCCACTGTCTCCCGGACCGACGGGTTCTCGATCCGTCCGATGCGGGTCAGTTGATCGCGCAGGATTTCCCTCTTGGCTTTTAACTGCTCCTCATAAGGCAGGTTCTGGTAATGACATCCACCGCACAGGCCGAAATGGATGCAACGCGGCGCGATCCGCTTCGACGCGGCGTCCAGGATCTGCACCAGCTCCGCCCGTGCAAAGCCGCGTTTCTCCTCCGTCAGGCGGACGCGCACCCGCTCCCCTGGCAGCCCAAAGGCGACAAACACTGCCCGGCCGTCTTCAAGCCGCCCCATTGCGTCGCCGCCGTAGGTGAGAGTAGTTAGAGTGAGTTCCTGTTCCATAAAATCATTGAGCGACCCAGCGGGTCGCCCATAATTATTCATCTAAACATTCCTGCGGTTGAGTACCCGGGCAAAATCTTTCCCTGGGCGCTCAAGCCGGTCAAGGAGTGGTCCCTACGGAATGATAAATGAAAGAACGATCAACGCCACGGTAAAAGCACCCGCAAGCACACCGATACGCTTGAGGTCCCTTCTCACGATACTGTAATCAGGGTTGAACTCGGCAGCGCGCGAGCCGGCCGCCTGGCTTACACTGACAGTTGTCGATGATGTTCGTCTTGAATTTCTCTTTGCCATTTCTAACTCCTTAATTTTGTAACCGCGCAAAAACCACAATGCGCTGTTTATCGACAAGATATGGATAACACGAGATCAACGTCACCGTTGGACTTCCCGTGGATGCCATCACTTCCACCGCAGTCGGCTCCACAATTGCCGTGCGGTCCACAACATAGGTGTACTGCCTCTGCTGTGTATAAAGAACCACCTGGTCGCCGGGCTGCAGCTTGTCCAGGTACCGGAACAGCTCCCCGTACACATCGTTGTGCGCCGACAGGATCACATTTCCGTTCTGGCCCGGATTGGAAGATCCGATATTCTGCCCGACGCCCTTCTTGAGCTGCTCCCAGCCATCTCCCTGCACGACCGGGGCATCGATCTTGATCGACGGGATCTGGATGCGGATGGCCTGGTCCGGTGCGGACGTGGGCACCGGGATGTTCGCCAGCGACTGGACCATGGGCTGCAAGTGGGCCGGGATCTCGTCCAGATTGGGCCGAGTATTGCCCTGTGCATCCGGCGGCGTATGCCCCGAGGGCAGCACAACCGCCATCACCAGCGGCGTGGGCGTCAGCGTCTCCTGGATCAGGGCCGAGGCGACCTGCTCGTTCAGATCCTGCAGGATGCCGAGCCCGCTGATCAGGATCCCGATCAGCCCCGCCACCGCCAGGACCTCGACGACCAGAAGGAAGCGGTCCATAAACCGGCGGCGCTTCGAAGCGGGAACCTTTACCGGGTCGCCGTCGCCATCGACTGTGTCCACTACCGAAGCAGACTCCGTTAAAACGTCGGGGGCCACATCCACCACACGGCCTGTTCTTTTAAAGTGCTCCAGCCTTTCCCGTCGCGCGCCTCGCCGCTTTTCGATCAACAGGCGGCGTAACTCCTCAACAGACATATCTTCAGGCGATTTACGTCGGGCCATGGCGAAGGGGATTATACCTCATGGGAAGACTGGAACTTCCCGGGGATGACCTTCGTCGGGAGCAGCGAAGATAAGTATTTGGTAAGAGCTAGAACATTCGTTTCATCTGTAAATAGGTAGAGAAAGAGAGGAAAAATGCAGACCAGCGTGATCAATCTTATTCGTGAAGGACTGCTGGAGAAGAAGGAAACGCTCCAGAACTGGCAGCTGGCGACCCCGGAAACTGAAAAGGAAATCCAGCTGGGACCTGCCGAGGAAGCAGCCGTGCAGGCAGAGCTGGATGTCATCGATGCCTCCCTGGAAAAAATAGCGACCGGGGAATTTGGCATCTGCGAGGTCTGCCACGAGCAGGTGGATGATGAGCTTTTACAGATGGATTACACTGCCTGCATCTGCCTGAGCCACTACTCGGAGTCCGAAATCCGGGAGCTGGAAAGCGAGCTGGAACTCTCCCAGACTGTCCAGCGGGCATTGCTGCCAGCCCGGGTCCCATCCATCCCGGGTTATGATGTCGCGGCTTTCAGCCGCCCGGCCCAGATTGTGACGGGCGATTATTTCGACTTCCTGCAGTTCGAGGATGGCACACAGGGCTTTGTGATCGGGGATGTCAGCGGGCACGGCGTTTCTGCCGGGATGCTGATGGCCAGTCTGCAGACCGTCTTCCATACCCTGGCGCCCGAAGTCGATTCCACGGTGGATGTACTAAAGCGGATCAACCGCCTGTATGTACACAACATCAACTTCACCACCTTCGTCACCCTCTTTTTTGCCAGGCTTGATCCGCAGACCCGCCTGCTCAGCTATGCCAGCGCCGGGCACAATCCCCCCCTGCTGTATCGCCGCTCGACAAAGGAAAGCATTTGGCTGAAACCCACCGGCCCGGCCATCGGCCTGGTGGACGACTTCAAATTTCTCTGCAACGATGTCGAATTAAACGCCGGGGATACACTCCTGCTATATACCGATGGCATCGTCGAGGCTCTCAATCCCGGGCAGAACGAGCAGTTTGGCTATGACCGGCTCCTGCAGGTCGTCCAGCAAAATGCAGGATTATCTGCCAACGAATTGGTGCAAAAACTACGCCAGGCACTGAACGACTTTACCCAGGGCAGCCTCTTGGCCGATGACATCACGCTGGTGGTCTGCCAGGTCAAATAATAAAACGTCCCGAAGGCTTGGTCCCTCGAACCAGAATATTCAAGAAACAAACCTTCGGGACATTCATTCATGTATTGCCAAAATTGCCCGCCCTCGTTATAATGTCAATCCTTCGGGCGGGTAGCTCAGTTGGTTAGAGCACTGCTTTGACATAGCAGAGGTCGTAGGTTCGAGCCCTATCTCGCCCACACAAAAAGTCCCTTTTTCAGGGACTTTTTTCGTTATAGATATTTCCAGAAACGGAAATTGAATCTTTGATACCCCATCCGCTCAAAAAAGGCATGGGCACCGAGATTGAAATCCCACGAATCCAGGTGAATCCTGGCTACCTTTAACTCCAGGCCCAGCGCTTCGGCTTGTTTCATCAGCGCCTGCCCCACTCCTTTCCCGCGCGCCTCCGGGCGGACCGAGATCTGGTCAACGAGCAGGGTTCGCGCTGCATAGGTAAAAGGGTTATCGGGGCGCTCGATCAATTTGCAAAGGATATAACCGATTGCCTTTTCCTCATCCTCTGCAATGAAAATCATCACTGTTTGATCTGCCACCATCGCTTCAAAGAAGGAGACTGCATAGTCTTCATTTTCTGGTATTTTGAATATCCCCGGATGATGTTCAGCGTGTAAGCGCTGAACGTCCACGGAGAGGCTGGAGAGAATAAACGAGTCTGAGGAAGTAGCAGGGTGGATTTTCATAAAATCAGAATACCACATTCTTATCCATCTCTCATCCAGAGATGAACAAACAGCGTAATAAATTCGTTTGAAAACTCTGAATCGTCCGAATTGAGTTTCGCATAAGGAGATAAGATGTTTATTGATTTCTTGACCCTTGTCATGATCAACATGGTGGCGGGAACGGCTCTGCTGGCCTATTACCTGTGGAGAGGCCTGGACGACGCGGATCAGCGGCCCTACGCGGCTGCGTTTTTTGGTGTCGACCTGGTGGCGCTGATCACCGGCTTGCAGATCTCCTTCACCTGGTCGTTGCCCGGCAGCTACAACGTTGGCTATGGGGATGCCACCACCCTGTTTGGCACGGTTTTTCTTATCACCAGCCTGGCACTCTGGCAGGGGTGGAACCTGGTTCCTGTTTCGATCTATGCTTTCTTCGCCGGGATTGACGCCCTCATCATCGGAGTTCGCATCTACACCCTGCAGCTCACCAAGGAACCGTTATTGTCCGCGGTCGGGTTCATCCTTGCCGGCCTGGGAGGCGTAGCTGCCGCCCCGTTCTTCCTATGGTTCCGGGAAAACCGGACGGTCCGCCTGATCGGCATCCTGCTGCTGCTGGCAACTGCGGCGCTCTGGGCAGTCACGTTCTATGGCGCCTTATGGGATCACCTGGCCAGCTTCAGCAAATGGCTGCCTCCCACCATGAACGGAGGCGGCTAGACCTGGCGATTGTGCTGGGAATGCAACGCTTCCCATTCTACGGCGCTTGACAATCCCAAGGGGCGGCATATAATAAACCATCAATATTAAACGCTTTGACCGGGACGAGTACGTGGTCCAAGCCTGACAGAGAGAAAAGGTCACAGGTTGAGAACCTTTTCCAGGAACGCCCACCGAAAACCACCCGCGAGCATGACCCAGAACGCAGGACGGTTCACGATCCGTCCATGCCAGTAAGGAGAACGGCCAGCCCCGTTATCGGCACAAGAGATATACCCATCAGGCCAGAACGGTCTTCGGTATAAATCGGGTGGAACCGCGTGAATCAAATTCTCGCCCCGTGTTCGGGCGAGTTTTTTGTTATTAATCCTAGTGCACCTTCGTGGTGAAAAAAGGAGGTCGCCATGACCGATGACTCGACCGTCACCCATCAGCGACCCGGAGGCTGTTAGCCGCTTCTCCGGGCTCGCGTAGAACCATTGAAGCGGCAAACAACCGGCAATACAGAAAGGAAACAAAAATGTCACAAGTTGAGCAGGAAAAATATGAGGAGTCTCACCTCTATAAAATTCGCCACTCCGCCGCGCACGTCATGGCGCAGGCCGTCCTGGAACTGTTCCCGGAGGCCAAGTATACAATCGGTCCTCCGGTCGAGAACGGCTTTTACTATGATTTTGACCTGCCGCGCAACCTGACGCCCGAGGATCTTCAGCAGATCGAAAAACGGATGCGCCAGATCGTCCAGGGCAAACATGAGTTTAAAAAGACGGTTCTCTCCGCAGACGAAGCCAAGAAAATCTTTGCGGAACAGCCTTATAAACTGGAACTGATCGAAGGACTCGAAAAAGGCGGCCTGGATGAATATGGCAATCCACTGAAGGATAAAGTTGAAATTTCCATTTACCAGCATGACACGTTCACGGACCTGTGCCGCGGCCCTCACGTGGAAAGCACGAAGGAGATCAAGCAGGATGCCTTTAAGCTGATGTCGGTTGCCGGTGCCTACTGGCGCGGCGACGAGAACAACAAGATGCTGCAGCGCATCTATGGCACGGCCTGGGAGAATGCCCAGCAGCTCAAGGATTACCTCTGGCAGCTGGAGGAAGCCAAAAAGCGCGATCACCGCAAGCTGGGCAAGGAGCTGGAGATCTTCATGTTCGACGACGAGGTCGGTCCCGGCCTGCCGCTCTGGCTGCCCAACGGCGGTGTGATGATCGAGGAGCTGGAAAAACTCGCCAAGGAAATGGAGGAACAGGCTGGTTACCTGCGCGTCCGCACGCCGAACCTGACGAAGGAGGATCTGTTCCTGCGCTCGGGTCACC
>JBLMZU010000192.1:0-14156 GCA_050258995.1 Bacteroidota bacterium | reverse complement strand
ACCGTCATGCGGTTCTCGGTCAGTGTGCCGGTCTTATCGGAGCAGATCACGGTCACCGAGCCGAGGGTCTCGACCGCCGGAAGCTTGCGGATGAGCGTCCGCTTCTCGAGCATGCGTTGCGCGCCCAGGGCGAGGGTGATCGTCACCACCGCGGGCAGTCCCTCCGGGACGATGGCAACCGCGACACTCACCGCGGTCAGCAGCATGTGACGCACCTCATCGCCGCGCAGGTATCCGAGGATGCCGATCAGGACCGCGATCAGCACGCCGACCACGGCCAGGGTCTTGCCCAATGAGTCGAGCCTCTTCTGAAGAGGTGTCTCCTCCGGCCCGCTCTGCTGGATGAGATCGGCGATCTTGCCCAGCTCGGTCTGCATGCCGGTTGCAACGGTCAGCGCCAGGCCGCGTCCCTGGGTGACGATGGTTCCCATGTAGCCCATGTTCCGGCGGTCGCCCAGGGGCAGATCCTCGCCGGAGAGGGCTGCCATCTGCTTTTCGACGGGCTCCGACTCCCCCGTCAAGGCAGACTCCTGGATCCGCAGGCTGACCGCTTCGAGCAGGCGCACATCCGCCGAAAGGACGTTGCCTGCCTCCAGCTGGAGGATGTCGCCCGGGACCAGGTCACGTGCCGAGACCTCCTGCAGCCTTCCATCCCGCAGGACGCGAACGTTGGGCACCGACAATTTCTTGAGCGCGGCGATGGCCTGCTCCGCCCTGTATTCCTGGATGAACCCCAGGATCGCATACAGGATCACAATGGCCGTGATGGCAATGGTATTCTTCCAGTCGCCCAGCAGGCCTGCGATCACCGCTGCTCCGATCAGGATCAGCACCATGGTCGCCGTGATCTGTTCCCAGAATATTTTGAGCGGTGTGCGACCGCTTTTTTCGACCAGCTCGTTCGGCCCATACTTTGCCAGTCGGGATTCAACTTCGCTTTGCGTAAGACCGGTGTCAGCCCGGCTTTGAAGGGATTCGAGGCAGGTTTCGATGGATTGCAAATGCCAGTTCATGCTCAGTCCAGTTCCTTTTTGGTTTGGCGCATCCAGCCTGGGATTGAAATGGATGCGCGGTAATGATACACGAGATATGCCGCTGCGAGTAGAAACCCAACCGCAAAAACAAGCGGCAGGTGGGCTTTGAGATGGCGGCTGATAAGCTGCCATTCCTGGCCAAGCATGTAGCCCGCCCCGATCAGCACCGTGCACCAGATATAGGCGCCTGCCAGGGTGGCGAGGAAAAACCTTGGAAACGAGATGCGGACCAGACCGGCCGGGATGCTGATCAGGGTCCGCACGCCAGGAAGCATGCGGCCAAAAAACACAACCCCCAGCCCCCACTTTTTGCACTGATTTTCGATGCGCTCAATGTATCTGAGGTCGATCCGGAAAAGCCTTGCAAACTTATCCACGAGCGGGCGGCCGCCCAGCCTGGCAACCCAGTAGGTAATGGAGGCGCCGATCGCACTCCCCAGGCCGGCATAGAAGCCGGCCACCAAAATAAAGCCGGGAGCAATGCCATGACTCTCGATCAACATCCAGCCCGCGAAGGCCAGGATGATCTCGCTCGGGGTAATCCCCGTCGCGTTCTCAAAGATCATCAGGCCGAACACGCCGTACCAGCCGGACCGATCGAAGATCACCTGCAGGGCGGAGAGGATGGTTTGTTCGATTGAGTCCAACATTTGCTTCTTCCTTCCATTGATTTTTCCATTTCGATTTCCGTCGCTGCGAGGCAGGCGCACACCCACAACGACGGGCTATCGATCTACTGATAAAAAAAGACCACCGCCAAATTGGATTGGCGATGGTCTGGCCTTTTGCTGGACAACCGGTGGCGTCTTGTGCCACGTACTGACGGCTGCACATCCCAAAACGGGCGGCTACTCCCCATCGGAGTGTTTTGGATTATACAGGAGATTCAGGGATGAGCCTCCCAGGATAAGAATTTTCTCATCAAAAGGTCTGGGGCACCCGGCTGGCCGCGTTCAATGCGGAGCGGATCATCAGGTACTCCGTGATGTTTTCCATCGTGATCATGCCCACCAGCTGGCCGGCATGGGTGACCGGCAGAGTCTTGGTGCCGGATTCCTGAAGCCGGGTCAGCGCCAGCTCGAGCATCTCGTGCGAATCGACCTCCGGCAGATCGCGTCGGATGAAGTCCATCACCGGCGCGGACTGTCCGTGCTGGGTCAGCGCCTTCATGAAGGCATCCCGCTCGAGGACGCCGGCGACGCGTTCGTTCGCATCCACCACGAGGAAATCATGCTGAGACCCGGCCAGGATGTATGCCACCACCTTGGCAAGCGTATCGGCAGGGGAAAGCGTCCTGAAATCGGTCATCATCGCCCGGGTGACGGGAATCCCACCCAGGGAGCTCTTGGCCTGCACGGCTCCCGCCTCCTGGGAGGCACCGATCCAGACAAACAGGGCGATAAAGAGCAGGAACGGGTTGCCGAACAATCCCAGAAAGCCCAGGAAGAATGCCATGCCCTGGCCAATGTAGGCCGCGACCTGCGTGGCACGGACATAATCCATGCGCATGGCAAGAAGTGCCCGCAGCACGCGCCCGCCGTCCATGGGGAAGGCCGGCAGGATGTTGAACAACACCAGCGTAAAGTTGGCGACCATCAGACGCTCGAAAACCGACCCGGAGCCGATTGTGACTTGACTAAATGGAACAAGCGTATTTGTCGCCAATAGATATACCAGGAGCAGGATGCCAATGACCAGGTTAACGGCTGGCCCCATCAATGCGACCCACAGCTCCTCCACCGGCTTCTCAGGCATCCGCTCGAGGCGCGCCACGCCGCCGATCGGGTACAGGGTAATGTCACGGGTTTTGATCCCGTAGCGGCGGGCTGTTAATGCATGTCCATATTCATGCAGTACCACGCACAGAAAAAGCGCCAGGATGAACAGAATACCGTTCAGTACGTCACCCCAGTTCCGGTTCTCCAGCCACTGGCTGTATCCCACCCAGCCAATCAGCAGCAGGAACGTTGCGTGAACGAATACATCAATACCTGCAAAACGACCCAACTTCCATTGCCATTTCATGGTGTACTCCTTATTCTATAGGAAAACATTTTACTTATGATTTATAAGAAAAATGTTATAAAAATCCAAAGAGTTGATGAAGATCTGGCAATCAGGCACCCTCCAGCGATACAGGTCCGGCTTTGTGCTGGATTTCTCAAGAAATAATGCATTTCCCCCATAATCATACAACCCGGGAGCTGTCACACGCAAGGCTGACCTGCACATTGCTACAAATTACTAAACGAAACAAAGGGCAGGCTGTTGCCGGCTTCTTCATTTATGTATGTTTTTATTCATCTATTTCCCCAATGCTCCCCGCCCGGATCCATCAAATAAATGCTCATACAGGGGACGCTTATAATCAAGCATGGTTGAGATCGGTCCTGTATGGTATGAATGAAGAAAAAAACCTCAGAGTGAGATCGGAGCAAAAGATGCAAATCGTCCTCGTCCATGTCCATGTCAAACCTGAATTTGTCGAGGCCTTCAAACAGGCAAGTCTTGAGAATGCCAGCAACAGTGTGAAGGAGCCTGGGATTGCACGCTTCGACGTGATCCAGCAGGCCGATGACCCGGCCAGATTCGTCCTCGTGGAAATCTACAAAACGGCCGATGCTCCGGCCGCGCACAAGGAAACCGCCCACTATGCAAAATGGCGGGACGGCGTGGCAGAGATGATGGCCGAGCCCCGGCAGGGCATCAAATACACCAATATCTATCCCACGGACGAGAGCTGGTAGGGTATGTTCTCTTTCGAATTTGCCACGGCCAGCCGAATACTATTCGGCACCGGAAAACTGAATGAGCTTGGCGGGTTGGTGCAGGGAAAGCGAAAACAGCTGCTTTTGGTGTGCGGTCGTTCCTCCGCTGCAATTCCCCGTGTGAAAGAGATTCTCTCCTCCCTGGATGTGTCCGTTTCAGAATTTCAGGTGCACGGCGAGCCAGCGATCGATGGGATCCAGGCGGGCATGGAGGCAGCCCGGGGCTGCGATATGGTGATCGGTCTCGGCGGCGGCAGTGTCATGGACACGGGCAAGGCGATCGCCGCCCTGGTGACGAACCCGGGCGAGATCACAGATTACCTGGAGGTCGTCGGCAGAGGCCAGCCGCTGATCAACGCACCGCTTCCCTACATCGCAATCCCCACCACGGCGGGGACCGGCAGCGAAGTGACCCGCAATGCGGTGATCGAGGCCAGGGAACAAAATGTGAAGGTCAGCCTGCGAAGCCCGATGATGCTGCCGCGTCTCGCATTAGTCGACCCGGAGTTGACGTACGACCTGCCGCCGGACGTGACAGCCGCCTCCGGCCTGGATGCGCTCACCCAATGTATCGAGCCGTTCGTTTCGATCAAGGCCAACCCCATAACCGATGCCATTTGCCGGGAGGGAATCCAGCATGCGGCACGCTCCCTGAGGCGGGCCTATGAGAACGGAACCGACCCAGGGGCACGCCAGGGAATGTCACTCGCCGCATTATGCGGTGGACTGGCCCTGGCAAATGCCGGGCTTGGCGCGGTCCACGGATTCGCCGGTCCCCTGGGGGGAATGCTGCATGCCCCTCATGGAGCGATCTGTGCCCGTTTACTGCCCCCTGTCATGGAAGCCAACCTGCGGGCATTGAAAACGCGCCAGCCCGGCCACCCGGCCATCGGGCGTTATCAGGAGATCGCCAGACTCCTCACCGGCGACGACTCGGCGACAGCCATGGACGGCGTGGAATGGGCAAACCAGGTCGTGCGCGATCTGCATATTCCCAGACTCTCTCAATTCGGGATGAGCGAAAAGCAATTTCCGGAGGCGGTGGAAAAAACCCTACAAGCAAGCAGCTTCAAAGGAAACCCGATCCCTCTGCGCGAAACCGAGCTGAACGAAGTCCTGGAAAAAGCTCTCTAATAAAAAGTGCGCCCGTCCAGGAAAAGGATGGGCGCACCCGATAACTCGCGCTTCACTACTCTCTGTTCTCTACTCTATACCCTCTACTTAATAATTCCCAGCTTCTTCCCCGCCTCGCCGATCACATCCATGGCCCGCTCGATCTCGCTCGGCTCATGTGCGGCGGTGACGGTGGCGCGCAGGCGGGCCAGTCCTTCGGGCACGGCGGGCGAGACAACCGGCAGCACAAATACATCATGGTGCTGGGCGTCGCGGGTCATCGCAAAGGCCGTTTCATCATCTCCGCACAACACGGGGACGATGGCGGTCTCGGTCAGCATGGTGTCGAACCCCATGCTTTTCAGCCCACCGATGAACTGTTTGGTGTTCTGGTTCAGCCGCTCGATGCGCCACGGCTCGTCGAGAATGACCTTGAAGGCTTCGTTGGCGGCAGCCGCCTGGGCAGGCGGCAGGGCGGCCGAGAAGATATAGGCCCGGCTGGCATGGCTCAGATAGGTGATGATCTCCTTATTGGCCGCCACATATCCACCGACGGAGGGGATGGTCTTGCTCAGCGTTCCCATCTTGATGTCGATCGCGCCGTACAGGTTGAAATGCTCCTCGATGCCGGTGCCCGTCTTGCCAAGCACGCCCACCGAGTGAGCTTCATCGATCATCAGCCAGGCATTGTATTTTTTGGTCAGTTCCACCATCCCGGGCAGGTCGATGATGTCGCCGTCCATGCTGAAGACGGAGTCGGCGATCACGAGCTTGGCCACATCGGGCGGCGCGTTCTTCAGCAGCCCTTCGAGATGTGCCATGTCATTGTGGCGGAAGCGCCGAAACTCGGCCCCCGACATCAGACAGCCATCCACGATCGAGGCATGGTTCAGTTTGTCGGAAAAGACATAATCGCCGCGCCCCATCAACGAGGAGACAACCGTCAGATTGGTCACATATCCCGATGAATAGGTCACGGCGGCTTCGGCATGCTTGAAGTGTGCGATCGTCTCCTCAAGTTCCTTGTGGAGCGCCAGTGTGCCTGCCAGCATGCGTACGCCGTTGGTGCCGGTCCCATATTTATCCACTGCCTTTTTCGCGGCCTCATTGATGCGCGGGTGGCCGACCAGGCCAAGATAGCTGTAGGAGGCGTACATCCCCATCTCACGTCCATTCACGCGGACCTTCATCCCCGGCAGTATATCGGTTACAGGCATGTTGTAGTAATACAGATCATGCTCTTTGAGTCTTGAAACGCGATCCGTGAACGCCCTGATTCGGCGGGTCACTGAGTCGTCTGTGTTGTGTAAATCCATGCGTCGTCCTCCGGAAAAGAATGTGACAAGTTTACCATGAGCAGACAGGCAAAGGTTGAGACAACCGGGAACATCCGATCCTGCGTGGCTAGCCCAGTTTGACGGGCTGCCCGGTCTCTGCTGATTCAAGGAAAGCCAGGATCGTCCTCACGTTGCTGCGACTGTCCTCAAGCGAGATCCGTGGAGCATGGCCCAGCAGGATCGCATCCGCCATATCCTCCACTTCGTAGAGATAAAGCATCTTCGACTTAATTTCGATCGTCTCGACCTTGTCGTCGCGGGTCAGATACATCCGGTCATCCATCGCCGGTTTGGCTGGATGGGGAATGTTCAGGATCCCGTCCGTGCCAACGATCTCCATGTAGTTATCGAAGTGCGTGACGAAGCTGCTGTCAAACTGCATATGGATATTGTGCGCAAATTTCATCTGGCCGACAAAGGTCTCATCGATCCCGCTTGGACCCACGACCTGCCAGCCAAACACCTCCAGGGGCTCTTCGCCGGCAAGGGTCCGTGCAAAGCTGATCGGATAGCAGCCCACATCCCAAATGCTGCCGCCTCCCAGCTCCGGCTGCATGCGCACATCTGCTTCACGCGACAACATATAGGCAAAGGACCCGCGGATCAGTTTCAAGGTCCCCAAGGCCCCGCCCTTCACCAGCTCGATTGCCTTGAGAGTCTGTGGATGGTGACGGTACATGAACGCCTCCGCCACGACCCGCTGATGCTGTTGAGCAGCCGCCCGGATCGCGTCGACATCCTCCACGCGCAGGGCGATCGGCTTTTCACACAGTACATGCTTGCCCGCGGCCACGGCCTTGATCGTCCATTCGGCGTGGAGATGGTTGGGCAGAGAGTTATAGATCACGTCGATCTCAGGGTCGGCGAGCAGCTCCTCGTAGGAGCCGTAAGCCTGTGGGATCCTCCACTCACGCGCATAATTGTCCGCCGCGTCCCGGGTCCGCGAGGCAACCGCAGCCAGTCGATTGCGCGGTGATTCCCGCAGCGGCGGGATCAAAGCACGGTTGATCCGGGCTGTGGAAAGCAGTCCCCAATTGAGTACCTTGCTGGTCATAAGAAATCCACCTTTCTAAAAATGATGCCGAGCACGCGCCAAATCATATCACCCCTTTGTGTTTGGAAAAAATACATCTTCCCTAGATGTGGCCGCTCCCATCGGGATTTTGTTCATGGCAATCGCGGAGAAGGGGATAACCACACATCCGAAATATCGTTGGACTCCAACCCTGAAGGTGGACATAGATTTCTACGCGGAACAACGACCAGCTCAGATTCCATCGCCTCGCCTTAAGCCTCCACATGGCGCCATCATTAAACTGGGAGAAGTACATTTCATGCACGGAAATGTCATCCTTTCGAGATCATCTATAAGCAATCCTCAAGGGATGGAACGATCCCGGATGCGAATTGCATCAGATTTCAACCCCAAAGGGGTGACACAGATTCTTTATACAGGCCACGCCTGGATATTTGCCACCTTCGAATTAGATTCGCAAAAACCACAACTAACCCCTTCCGCTTCAAGGATCGCCTCGTTGCGGATCAGAAAATGTCCTTTTGATCCATGGAACAATTTCCCTTCAAGACGATCTATACACAATCCCGAAGGGATGGAAAAACCATAGATCCGAATTGCACAGGAATTCAACCCCGAAGGGGTGACATTATTCTTTATACAGGCACTGCCTCGATAATTTCTACATTCAAATATCCTTCGCAAAACCCACAGCCGCGCTTTTCGGCCTCGACAATGGCCTGGTCGCTGGACCAGAAGAAGTTATTTTCCCCGATAATTTCGAGCAGACCGCCGCGCTCCAGCATCTGGCGCGCATTGTCGTGGACACCGGCGAACATCAAAGTGCCGCCCTGTTTGTGCAGTCTTTCATGCAGGCGATGGATGGCTTCAATGCCTGCCGTGTCGATCAATGAAACCCCGCGCATCGACAGAATCAGGGCATGGGTATCGCCCAGGTTCGCAAAGGCTTCATTGAACTGCCCGGTCGCTGCAAAGAAAAGCGGACCCGTCAGGAAGGCCACGCGTACGTGGTTACATTTTCCAGCCGTTTCGATGCCGCGCTGGCGCAGCTTGCCGGCATCCACTTCCTGCACGTCGATGTCGATGCTGGCGATCTTATTCAGGAAGACCGCGCCGGCGATGAACGTGCCGATCAGGATCGCCTGGGTCAGGTCGAGGGTGATGGTGGCCAGCATGGTGATGGAGAACGCGACCATATCGGTCTTGAAGCGCCTGCCGAAGATGAAGCGGATCGACTCCCATTCGTTCATCCGGACGGCGGTGACCATCAACACGCCTGCCAGCGCGGCCAATGGAATGCGCGCCATGAAGGGCGCGAGCAGGAACATCGAGAGCAGCAGTCCCACCGCGTGGATGATGCTCACAAGCCGGGTCTGCCCGCCCGATTTAATACCCACGCTGGTGCGGGCGATCGCAGCCGTGGCGGGAACACCGCCGAAGAACGGGATGACCATGTTGCCGATCCCCTGGGCGATCAGCTCCTGGTTGGCCTGCAGGCGGATGCCTGTCATATTGGACGCGACCGCGCCGCACAACAGGGATTCCACCGCGCCCAGGGCCGTGATGGTCAGGATGGGGGCAATAAAATCGGGCAGGTTTGTCCAGGGCAGGGCCGCCGGTGTGAGCCGCTGGGCGAGGAGCAGTGTTTTTGGAATGGAACCGATCACCGGGACCGACCAGCCCAGCACCCAGCTCAACAGCGTGGCAAGGATGATGCCCAGCAGCGAGGCGGGGAAGCGCGCATTCCACTTTTTCGGCATAAAGACCATGGTCCCCATCACCAGAAATCCCAGCAGCATGGTCCGGTAGTCCGGGGTAAATCCTGCGTGGAAATAGCCCAACAACTTTCGCGCAGCCGTATCGGCAGCCGGCGTCTTGATCCCAAGCAGGTTATCGATCTGGCCGATAAAGATAATCAGGGCGATGCCCGAGGTAAAACCGCTGATGACGGCCGAGGGGATGAAGGCGATAAACCGGCCCAGGCGCAGCAAACCAATGATGAGCAGGAGGAGGCCGGAGAACAACCCGGCGACCCAGATCCCCGGCAGCCCATAGCGCGCCACCAGTACCACCAGCACGGCAGACATGGCGCCTGTAGGTCCGCTGATCTGGAAGGGCGCGCCGGCCAGGGCGCCCATGATGAATCCGGCCAGGATGGCGGTGACCAGGCCGGCCGCGGCCGTGGCGCCCGAGGCGACCCCGAACGCCAGCGCCAGCGGCAGCGCCACCGCGGCGACGGTCAGCCCCGCGAATAGATCCTGTTGAAATTTGGCAAGCGAATACCCGGTGAACTCGTCTTTGTAAAGACGAGCAAGACTACGACGTGGCATATTGGTTTTTCTCCGAAATCAATAAACTAACAAAGGCTCGGTGCTCCCCCAAGGCGTCCTTTGTTTACAAACTGCCGTACAAGCGGCAATGGCGGCTATTTTATCACATCGAAATTAAGCGGATCCTTAGAAAGGAGATGTATGAATTACTGCATCCATTCGAACAGATATTTTTCCTCATACTCGATCTCATATTTCTTCAGGGTGTCGATGTATTCGGTTTTGAAAGTTTGCTTGGCATGGTGCTCTTCCTGGTTCAGAATGTAATGGTATACATTCGCAACCTGTGATTGGCTGTAGGAAAATGCCCCGTATCCCTCCTGCCAGCAAAACCTGCCTTTGATCCAGCGATGATCGTTAATGAAGTTGCTGGAATTGTTCTTGATATCCCGCACCAGGTCGGACAAGGCCACGGCAGGCTTCAACCCGAGAAACACATGGACATGGTCCTCCACCCCGTTGACGATGATCGGTTTATGTCCCTTATTGGTGATGATCCCGGACATATATTTCCAGACCTCCTACCGCCATTCCTTGTGGAGGAGGTTCTGCCGTCCCCGAACCGCAAAGACGACCTGGATGTAGATCTGTGAATATGTACCTGCCATGAAATATCTCCGATGAAGTTGAGAACAAAATCATCCGCTGTGATGGATCGGATGTTTCCGTCCGGCAATCCTATCATTACATTCATGAAACCGGCTTTACAATCCCGTTGGGAATCGCCCGAAAGAAAAATATTCTCTCAGCCGAAATGAGTCCCTTCGCCAGCAGAAGAACAATGTCATCCCTTCGGGATTTTTCCGGATGACCATTACGATCCAGTGGAGTTCCATCCCTTCGGGATTGCGTCAAGGGCAGCCAAACATGAAGAGAGGATATCGTGATTGCTCACTTCGCACTTGTTCTTAACCGTTTGATAAATATGTTATTGGAAGGGAACCGTGTCATCCCTCCGGGATTTGTTCTGCTGACCGTTACGATTAATTGGAGTTCCATCCTTCGAGATTGCATCAAGAGCAGCTAAACACGATGAGAGGATGTGATGACAGCTAACTTCGCACTTGTTCTTGTCCATGTGATAAATATATTGTTGAAAGGGGAACCATGTCATCCCTTTGGGAGTTGTTCGTGATAACTACTACGGTCCAGTGCGGTTCCATCCCTTTGGGATTATGCCAGAGCTGCCAAACGCGATGAGAGGGTGTGATGATAGATCACTTCGCGCTTGTTCTTAACCGTGTGATAAATATGTTCCTGAAAGGGGAAGCATGTCATCCCTTCGGGATTTGATTTTTCTTTGCTTCCCAATTAATAACGTTCCATTCCTTCGGGATTGCGTCAAGGGCAGCCAAACATGAAGAGAGGTGTGATGATAGCTCACTTCACGTTTGTTTTTAACCGTGTGAAAAGTATGTTATTGAAATGGGAACGATGTCATCTCTTCGGAATTTTTCCTGATGGCCATCAAGATCCAGTGGGGTTCCATCCCTTCGGGATTATGCCAGAGCGGCCAAACGCCAAGAGAGGGTGTGATGATCACCTCGCACCTGTTCTTAACCGTGTGATAAATATGTTCCTGAAAGGGGAAGCATGTCATCCCTTCGGGATTTGATTTTTCTTTCCTTCCCAATTAATAAGGTTCCATCCCTTCGGGATTGTCTGCCAACAATCCCGAAGGGATGGAAAAATTCCAGATCGAGGTTTATGTTTTTATCGAACCCCGAAGGGGTGACACAGGTTTTATTTCATCCTGCCAGATTCTTGAGTTCCTCTTCCCCGATGATCTTCACGCCCAGGGATTTTGCCTTTTCATATTTGGAGCCCGGCGCCTCGCCCAGCACGAGATAACTTGTCTTCTTGCTCACACCGTCGGTGACCTTTCCGCCGTTGGATTCGATGAATTCCCTGGCATCCTCACGCGACATGGTGGGGAGAGTGCCGGTAATGACAAATGTCATTCCGGCCAGCACGTCCGATGCCTGGGCGGCTGCGCTGGCTGTCTGCCCGCCCTGCGGCCAGACACCGGCAGCCTTCAACTTTTTCAATACCTGTTTATTGAACGGAAGCGAGAACCAATCCGCAACCGACTCGGCGACGCTGGGGCCGATGCCGTCGATCTCCTGCAGCTGGTCGGCGCTGGCTTTGGAGATCGCATCCAGGTCCAGGAAGTGGCGCGCCAGGTCGGCTGCACTGACCTCCCCCACGCCGCGGATCCCCAGGGCAGCGATCAGCCGGGAGAGCGGCCGTGACTTGGAGGTTTCAATGGAGGCCAGCAGGTTATCGGCGATCTTGCCGGGTGGCTCCTTCTCGGTCTTGCGCTCCTTTTTGGTGACCGCCTCGAGAATATCGGCCCGCTTCAGCCGGTAGATATCGGCTACATCCTTCACCTTGCCGGTCTCGATCAGCTTCTCGACGATGCGGATGCCCATGCCGACGATATCCATCGCGCCGCGCGAGACGAAGTGCTCCACGTTGCGGACCAGCTGGGCCGGGCAGGCGGCATTGACACAGTACCAGGCCACTTCCCCTTCGGGGTGCTCCACGGGCTGGCCACAGGCCGGACAGACCTGCGGCGGCTTGTAGCGTTTCTCCTTCCCGGTGCGCGCATCCGCGACCGGGCCGATCACATACGGAATGACCTCCCCGGCCCGCTTGACCAGGACGCGGTCCCCGACGCGTATGTCCTTCTCCTGGATGTAATCGAAGTTATGCAGGGTGGCCCGCTCGACGATCACACCGCCGATCTCCACCGGCTCCAATACGGCATTCGGGATCAACATACCGGTCCGCCCAACGTTGACCCTGATATCCTGCAGCGTGGTCGTAACCTCACGGGCAGGGAACTTGAAGGCGATCGCGCCGCGCGGGTCCTTGCCGACAAAACCAAGGTCGGCGGCCAGGTTGAGGTCATCGATCTTGATCACCATGCCGTCGGCTTCATAGGACAGCTCATCGCGGCGTTTGTCCCAGGATTCGGTGTAGCCGATCGCATCGTCGATGTCATCGAAGCGGCGGGCAATGTCGGTGACCGGGAAGCCCAGGGCCTTGAGATACTCGAGCAGCTCCCACTGCGAGGTCGGGACCCTGCCGCCCTCGGAATACACGATCTGGTAGACCAGCAGCGTCAATGGGCGCGATGCGGTCAGCGCGGGATCGAGCTGGCGCAGCGAGCCGGCCGCGGTGTTGCGCGGGTTGAGGTAGGTCCTCTGTCCCGCCTCCTCGAGCCGGCGGTTCAGCTCTTCGAACTCCCGGATCGGCATGAAGGCTTCGCCGCGCACCACCAAAACCTTCGGTGGCCTGGGCCCCTCTTCATCTATAGGGATACGCAGAGGGATGGCGGCGATCGTGCGCAGGTTGGCGGTGATATCCTCGCCGATCTCTCCGTTGCCGCGCGTGGCGCCCTGCACAAAGACGCCGTCGTGATAGTGCAGCACAATGGACAGGCCGTCGATCTTGGGCTCGACCACGAACCGGGCGCTCTCGACGCGGTCGTCGATGCGGCTGACGCGCTCGTACCAGCCGCGGGCGTCCTCCGCGCCGAAGGCATTGGCCAGCGAAAGGATCGGCGCCGGGTGGCGGACTTTCGTAAAGCGGTCGGCCGGCTGGGCCCCGGCGCGCCGCGTGGGCGAGTCGGGCGTGATCCAATCGGGGTGCTCGGCTTCGATCTGCCGCAGCTCCGCCAGCAGCCGGTCGAACTCCACGTCGCTGATGATGGGCGAATCCAGGACGTGGTACCGATAATTGTGGAAGTTGATCTGCTGTTTCAGCTCTTCATACCGGGATTTTTTGTTCATGGATAAATTATAGCCGAATCAAGATTGCCGTACTGATCCATCATCCAAAATCCGGAGGGAGTTGTATAATAAAGCAGCATCAGGGAGCGCAATCGCAGAAAATCGGGCCGGGTCGCCCAGCCCGAACATTACACATCAAACTGAATAAAAAAAGTCAGCTCGAGAGATTGTCCAGTGCAGTTTCACGCAACGCTCTACATTCTGCCTCTTGTCGTCTCAACCGTGATCGCCGCCCTGGTGGCATTCTATGTCTGGGAGCGGCGCGCCACGGTTAGCGGTACGGTCGCGCTTGCCCTCCTGGCCCTGGCGTGCGCGGTCTGGTCATTGGGGTATGCGCTTGAGATTGCCGGTGCGGGCCTGCAGACCAAAATATTGTGGGGACAGATGCAGTATCTCGGCATCGTTGCTGTGCCGCTTTTGTGGGTGATTTTTACCTATTCGTACACCTCCCAGGGGACCCGGATGACACGCCGCACTGTGGTCCTGTTATCCATTATTCCGGCGATCACGCTGCTCCTTGCTTTTACAACTCAATACCACCAACTGATCTGGCAGGACGTCCATATTCGCTGGGTAGGCACCTTTTCGGCGCTGGCGGTGACCCATGGCTTTTGGTTCTGGGTCTACTGGATCTATTCCTACTTCCTGGTGCTCATCGGCACGGTCTATATCCTTCGGTCCCTCAATCGGACGAAAGGCTTGTTTCGCCGGCAAAATATTATCCTGCTGATTGCCGTTCTG
>JBLMZU010000191.1:0-3663 GCA_050258995.1 Bacteroidota bacterium | reverse complement strand
CATTCTGGATGTAGAAGGCCGAGTTATATGAGCCGCCATACGCTCCCTTGAACAGCATCGGGATATAGGAGGTCAGGCTGCCGCCGGTAAAGCCGTTATACGTCATCACTTCGCTGCCGATATGCGGACGTCCCACGGCGACGATGGGCTGGTCGGACGTAATGACCGCACCGCCCACCCAGCCGGCAGGCAGCGAGCCGCTGTCGCAGACAACCGCCGGCACCCAATAGCCCTTGGAGGATAGAGGCGCAACTGTATCATTATCCGTGCATTTCAAGCTGCCATCGCTGTCATAGTACTTGACCGTGATGGTGGCAGTGTTACTTCCATGCACATTCTGCACATACAGGGCTGAGTTGTAGGTGCCATAGGCGTTCTTGAACAGCATCGGCACATAGGCCGAGAGGCTGCCGGACGAGAAACCGTCGTAGGAGGCGACTTCGGCGCCCACATGTGGACGCGCCACGGCGACCACGTTCCTGTTCGAGCTGATTGACACACCGCCCACCCAGCCGGCCGGGATTTCCTTGCACTGCACGATCTTCAGATTGTCCACCCACCAACCCAGGCCGTGCGCGGTTCCATCCAGTCCCAACCGCCAGCGGAAGCGGACCGTCTGGCCGGCCAGGGACGACAGGTTGAGGCGCGTGCTGATATAGCCGTGGCTGCTGTCCACAAAGGCAGACCGGCCGCCCAGCGGATTGCCATACTGGTTGGATAGTGTGCCGTTATAGCCGTTGTAATCCATGAGCGGACCGGCATCCACCCAGCTCGAGCCGCCATTGATGCTGTACTCCAGCACGCCGCCGTCATAATTATTTCCATACGAATCGGAGTCCAGTTCCCAGGCCTGGAAGAAGTGCAGGTAGGCATTGGCCGGGATTGCAACCGGTGCAAGCTGCGCGGTCGCGTCTGTGATCGCGACCGGCGAATCATCCGAATACAGTGCGTGACTGCCCGATTGCACGAACGGACCGCGGACGTCGGAGTCCATCTGCCAGCGGGGATAGGCGCCGTTGTTGAACGTCCAGTTGCCCAGGCCGTTCTCGAAGTCATCCGCAAAGACGACGTTGGGAGTCGTTCCTGGGGTATTGCATAACGGCGCTTCCGGGTTGTAGGGCGTGGCCGGCTGGAGGTTCATCTCCACCGCATCGACCGCATTCTTGACAGACGTACAGTCCCCGGCGGTGATGCCCTTCTGGCCGACCAGGTTCGTGCAGGCCTGCTGCAACGCATAATAGAGATCCGAGTAATCTGCGCCGGAGGTCAGCAGGTTGGTGTTGGCTTCATAGTAGATCGCTCCGACCTTATCCCAGCCCAGGGCAGCGACCGTCCTGCCGTTGAACGAACCGCCGTCCACCATCAGGTAGGCTGCCTTATTGTTCACACCGCTGTTCCAGTGCACGCCATAGCCATCCAGCCAGCCGGTATAGTAATACGTGCTGGTCATCTTATCCGGGTCCTGGAAGAGCGGCGGGTTGCTCATGCTGCGGGTGGCGCCCAGCCCCGTCACGTCTTCGCCGATCAGCCACTTCACCGCAGCGGTGTCCCCGGCTGTCGGGTTGCCCACCTGGTCGTAGTACTCGCCCCACAGGTCCGAGAAGGATTCATTGATGGCGCCCGACTGGTAGTAATAGAACAGGTTCGATTCGTACTGCGTCACCCCATGGGTCAGCTCATGCGCTACAACGTCGTCCGCCAGGGCAAACGGATACTTGCTTCCGTATACCATCTGGGTTCCGGTCCAGTAGGCATTGTCATACGGGCAGGGATCCCGCCAATCTGTTGTGCAGTACTGTAGAGTGGAAATGATCCTCATGCCCTTATTATCGACGCTGTCCCGACCATATTTCGTCGCATATAAATTGTAGGTGCCGATGGCAAATTTGTGTGCGGCTTTTGCCTGTGCATCGCCTGGCCCACAGTTTGGATCGGTCTGGTCGCAGAGAAAAGCGTGCATTAAATCGCTTGTATTATTGGCCGAATAGGTGCGTACAAGAGGGCTCGGCTCCCACGGCATGGAGCCTTCATAGGCGCCAATATCACACTTCGAGCCAACAGGCCTTGCAATGCCGCGTTGATCCGTCGTCAGGCATGTGGCCGGGTCACCCGCGTCGATGGCAGGGCTGTTCGAACCTAATGCCCGCGTAAAAGTAAAACCTCCATTATCGCGGAGAGGGTTGAGCCAGGGATCCACCGGACTTGTACTTGTACCAATGAGATCCCCTGCCGCACCGGAAAGTGTGCATCCATACCCATTCCCGATCAGGTTATGACCCAGGCTGGTGGCTGGCCCTGCGCAGTCCTGATCATTTTGTGCCAAAATCGTATTGCCAAGTGCAATGGAGGAGGATGTTATTGAATTTAGATTGTCGATCCCCCCCGCATTGTAGCTTATCGTGCTGTTGTTGAATGTTATTGAGCCGCGTGGACTATTATGGATTGCTTCACTTCCTTTATTATCACTGATCGTACTATTATTGATTGTTATCGTCCCACCGTTATAGATGGCGGAACCATTGTAGCCCCCTATAATCGTATTATTGCTAATCGTAGTGTTCTTTATGAGCAGCGTGCCAGAATTGGAAATACCAGCGCCACCCCCTCCGCTGGTGCAGCAAATATCGCCCACTTTATTACCCACAATACTGCTTTGATCGATCGTTAAAGTGCCAGAGTTTCCAACGCCGCCCCCGCCCAGGAAATCATATCCGTTCTGAACGGTAAACCGTTCAATCGTGACAGTAGGTGAAACATTGTTGTCGAATACATTAATGCCTCGGCGGATACCTTCCCCATCGACTGTGGAAACACCACTCTGTGTGGTGAACCCGGCATTCCAGCCTCCGGAAAGAAGAATACTTTTGTTTATCCACACAACTTGATCTGATCCATAAATGATGATCGATCCTTTGTAGGTGCCGGCTGCCACCTTGATCGTATCCCCCGTGGAGGCTGCCTTGGTAATGGCAGCATTGATGGTGGCGCATGGTGTGGAGGAAGTCGAGCAATCGTTTGCATCAGTCCCGGTTGTTGCTACATACCAGGTCTTACCAAGAACTGCAAGCGGTGCTTTCATCGTACTGCCAACGAAATCCCTGGATGGAGATTCAGCCTGATCCACCTGGTTGAAGTGCAGGCTGATACTGCCGTTCTCCGCATTGACCAAAACCAGCTCGCGCACCGGCAGGCCGCTATCCTTCGCCGTCACTTCCATGCGCCAGGTCAGCTCGGCCGGGCGGGTGCTCGGCCGCAGCAGGCTCTCGTCAAAGATCCACAGCGCAGGGTCTGTCGATACGAAATCTTCAGGAGACTTCTCATACCACCTGGCCATGCTCTCCATGGCAGTCCGGCGTGCCTGGTCCGCGCTGATCGACGGCTGAGTGTCAAGCGTAAGGTCCAGGGAGATCTCGCCGTTGATCGAATACAGGTCGCCCTCGCCGTTCGTGTTGACGATCAGCTCGCCGCCCATCACCGGGACGCCTTCATGCTGCTGCTGGTATTTGACCGTCTTCTGCCCGTTGGCCTTCTCTTTTTTCTCCATGGGAGCCAGCTCCCGCCCCGGATCCTTCAAGCCGAACTCCTGACCATAACGTTTGGCCAGCGCCAGGCCCGGGTCCTGTGGGCGGTTGGACAATCCCAATGCCTGGGCAGCGGACATTG
>JBLMZU010000190.1:0-9819 GCA_050258995.1 Bacteroidota bacterium | reverse complement strand
CAGGCGGCGAGCACGAGCGAAGCCATGATCGCCACAGCAAACACACTGTACAGTTTCTTCATGAGAATTCTCCTCCGGTGAATTATGAATCTTTCCTTTGTCTTTCGAAAACAACAAGAGCAAATCCCAACGAGAAGGACCACCTCCTTCCATGCTACATTCCTCCAAGCATAGACTATTTTTTGCAATTATGCAAGAGATTATGCTGAAATTGCCTATTAATTCAATCGTCGATGAATTCCATCTGACATTTACAAATCCAGCCCACATTTTTTGAGAGCGTGTGAATGGTAAAATAACAGCTGCACATCACAGTGAAAAAGCACCCGGGAAGATTCGTCGGGTGACGTCATGGAGACGATACATCGATATCTGAGGAGACACCAGGCATGGCAGCAATATTTCCAAGCGAAGAATGGCTCAAAGGACTCGAGGAAAAGCTTAATTCCGATACTCGTTATCGGGATATCGCCAAAAATTGGGAGGGGGACCTTTTCTTCTTTATTGAGCCTGAAGGAAATCTCAAGGAACAACTTACTTTCTACCTGGACCTCTGGCACGGCACCTGTAGAAAAGCCGAATACAAGCCTGCCACCGACTCCCATCCCAGCCCCACATTTACCCTGACCGCCACCTACAAGGACATCACCTCGGTCCTGACAGGAAAGCTCAACCCGATGACCGCCATGATGACATCCAAGCTGAAGGTGAAGGGCAGCATGGGCTACATGATGCGCAACGTTCCCACTGTCCTGGATTTTGTGCGCGTGGCCCAGGAAGCGACAAAAGAAATCTTATAAGGCTCTGGTTGCCCTGGACGGCGGCCAGCCAGCACCGCCATGAATATTGGATACGGGCGGGTTGGAAATGATTATTTATGCAACCTATTCTAAAAATAGATCTCACGACCGGAAAGACGGAAGAATATCGAATCCCTGAAAAATGGGAAAAGGATTTCCTGGGCGGCGCTTCCCTGGCTGCCCGTATTTTATATTCTACATTGACACGCGAGCTCGATCCGCTCTCACCCGAGGCGCCGCTGCTCTTCATGACGGGACCCATGACCGGCACATCCGGTCCCACCACCGGGCGCTTCGTCGTCTGCGGGAAGGGACCGGCGACCGGCTTGTGGGCGGAGTCCAATGTCGGCGGATTCTGGGGGCCGGAGCTGCGCTCGACCGGATACGATGGCCTGTGGATCACAGGGAAAGCGGCGGAGCCGGTCTACCTGTGGTTAAATGGGAGCAACCCTGCGACAGGCTCAGGGCAGCGGGTTGAAGTCCGGAGTGCTGCGCACCTGTGGGGACAAAATACGTATACGACCCAGGACAGGATAAAAGAGGAAGTCGGGGAGAAGTCTGCGCGCGTCTGTGTGATCGGTCCGGCGGGCGAGCGGGGAGTCCTGTTCGCCTCGATCCTGTGCGACCATGGACGCGTGGCCGGGCGGACCGGCATGGGCGCCGTAATGGGGGCCAAGAACCTCAAGGCGGTCGCCGTTCATGGGACCAACCCGATTCCTGTTTTTGATCCAGCAAAGTACGCGCCGCTGCGCTCCGAGGCCAATCGCATCCTGAAACAGGATAATGAAGCCAAGGTCTTTCGGGAGTTGGGAACGGCCAGCGGCGCCAATTATGCCGAATACCTGGGCGCCATGCCTGCCAAATACTATTCACGCGGCTCATTCGAGAATGTTGATAACATCTCCGGTGCCAGAATGACGGAAACCATCCTGGTGGGCCGCAGCGCCTGCCAGGGATGTGTCATTGCCTGCGGGCGTGTGGTGAAGCTTGGCGACAGGGCCAAGCGTAAGGGGCCTGAATACGAAACGATCGTCGGCTTTGGCCCGAATCTGCTGAATGATAATCTCGAGTCGATCGTTGATCTCGGCGAGCTGTGCGATCGCTATGGCATGGATACGATCAGCTGCGCCAATACCATCGGCCTGGCTTTTACTTTGTTCGAAAAAGGGATCATCAGTGAGAAGGACACTGGGGGAGTAATCCTGAAGTGGGGGGACGTGGACGCGATCGAGCAGCTGGTGAATTGGACGGGCCAGCGCGAGGGGATCGGAGAATTGTTAGCGCTGGGTTCGCGCCGTTTTGGAGCGTATTTTGGAGCCGAGGAGGAAGCGGTCCAGGTCAATGGACTGGAGACCGCGTATCACGATCCACGCGGCGTCTCGGGGATGGCGCTCTCCTACGCCACCAGTCCACGGGGCGCCTGCCATAACCAGTCCGATTACTTTTTGGTTGACTGGGGACATTCCAATGAGGCCCTGGGCATCGAATATTTTGATCGCTTTGCGCAGGCGGAAAAAGCCGCCAACGTCGCCCGCCACCAGAACTGGCGGACCGTCTTCAACTCGATCGTCATGTGCACCTTCGCCAACACCGAGCCGGACATGCAGGTCCAATTGGTCAACGCCGCCTGCGGCCTGGATTGGACTCTGGATGATATGCTGAAATGCGGCGAGCGCGGCTGGAACCTGAAGCGGGCCATCAATAACCGCATGGGACTGACGGCCGCGAACGATACCCTGCCGAAAGCCATGCTTACGCCATTTCCGGATGGTGGATCGGCAGGCTTTATCCCGGATCTTAAGGCGATGCTCAGTGCCTATTATGAAGCCCGCGGTTGGGATCCGCAGACTGGTAAGCCGCTTCCTGAAAAGCTGGTGGAATTAGGGTTGGAAGATATCGCTGATGACTTATGGGAAGGCCAGCCGGTTCAGTTCAAGAATAAATAAGCCAGCGTTCTGGGAAGGAAGATCAGCAGCAGTCCTGTAATGAAGCTGGCGATGGCCAGATTTTTGTGCTTGCGCGTCACCAGGAGGAACAGGCTGATGATCATAATCAATAAACCAATAAGTGCCAGCAAGGCGGGTATACCTAACATGTCTCGGCTCCGTGGAAATCTTGTGTAGGGCAATCGTCGATTTTGAGGCTTCAGTGAGCCAGAGACATGACGGTTTTTAAGGGGAATTGGTACAGGCAAAATCATGTTACTTGGAATGGATTAAACAAGCTTTTTTACCAGTTCCTGCGTGTTTCATGACGATCACGCAGGGTAGAAGATGCATGCGAGACGGAAGCCGTCGTTTGATTTTTGTTAGAAGTTTGAGCGGGAGTTCATCTTTTAACTTTCCTTGCAGTACAATTTCCCACATAGGAGAGAAATACATGAAACTTGTTACCGTATCTCAGATGCAGTCAATTGAAAAGGAAGCCGATGCCGGCGGCCTGACCTATGACCGAATGATGGAAAACGCAGGCCAGGGACTGGCGGACGTACTTTTTGATCTTTTTGAAGATGATGTGGAAACGGAGATCGTGGCCCTGGTGGGTCCTGGCAATAACGGTGGGGACACACTCATCGCGCTGGCCGAGCTGGTGAGTGAAGGCTGGAAGGCAAGCGCCTACCTGGTCAAGCGCAAGAAGGATGACCTCGTGAAGCGCTTCACCGATGCCGGTGGAGTTGTCATCGCCGGCGATGATGCCTTCGAAAAGCTGTCCCAGGCCCTTGAAACAGCCGACGTTCTGCTGGATGGCATCCTGGGAACAGGCACGCAATTGCCGTTGAAGAGGGATGTAGCGGAACTGCTGTCGGAAGTCAATAACATTCTCGACAGCCTGGATCAGGTTCCCTTGATCGTTGCGGTGGATTGTCCCAGCGGTGTGGATTGTGATTCGGGCCAGGTGGCAGATGAAACCCTTCCAGCCGATATGACGGTCACCATGGCCGCGGTCAAGCAGGGATTGATGAAACTGCCAGCCTTTGAATATATCGGCGACCTGGAGGTCGTGGACATTGGCCTGCCGGAGGACCTGGATGCGTTCAAGGATCTCAAGTCGGAAGTGGCGGATGAGGCCTCGATCGCTGCACTCCTGCCTGAGCGGCACCTTGATTCCCATAAGGGAACATTTGGGACCGCCCTCATCGCAGCAGGATCGGTCAATTACACAGGAGCAGCCGTCCTGGCGGGCGAGGCGGCTTACCGCTCGGGCGCCGGTCTCGTGACGATGGCGGTTCCTGGTCCGGTGCAAATGGCACTGGCGGGACGTTTCCCCGAAGCGACCTGGGTTCTTCTGCCTCATGAGACGGGCGTCATTTCCTCGGGCGGCGCGGAAGTGCTGTCCAGGAATTTCGAGCGCGCCTCGGCCCTGTTGATCGGTCCCGGCTTTGGGATGGAAAACACGACCAAGGAATTTATCGAAAACCTGCTGGAAGGCAGGTATGCCGGGAAGAAGAACCCCCAGCGCATTGGCTTCGTGCACCGGGACGAGGAGAAGAGTGCGGATGTGAATTCCAAGCTCCCCCCGATGGTCATCGATGCGGACGGCTTGAAGCTGCTTGGGCAGATCAAGGACTGGTATACGAAGATCCCGGCTCCTGCCATCTTAACGCCCCACCCGGGTGAGATGGCCGGGTTGACCGATCTATCGAAGGAACTGATCCAGGAGAAACGGCAGGAGATCGCCGCCCAATATGCGAAAATGTGGGGCCACGTGGTGGTGTTGAAAGGCGCCTTTACCGTGGTAGCCGCACCGGATGGCCGCACAACAGTGATCCCGGTTGCCACCCCGGCGCTCGCCCGCGCCGGGACCGGGGATGTGCTGGCAGGCCTGATCGTCGGTTTGCGGGCCCAGGGACTGGAAGCCTACGATGCCGCGGTCGCCGGTGCCTGGATCCATGCCCAGGCTGGTCTCTACGCTGCGGATGATCTCGGCACGACCGCTTCCGTTCTGGCCGGCGATGTACTGGATTCCATTTCAGACGTGATCAGCGATCTGGGGTAATGTCTCAGGTGTAAAGCAGGTTGGAAGGCTTGAACGTTAAACCTTGAAACCTTAAACCAAAACCGTTGAATCAAAAAGAGGAGCCTGACCGTTCAGACTCCTCTTTCTTTTTTCCTTCACCTTTAGCTGTTCAAAAACGCTTCCAGGGATTCCTTGCTGATCCGGTAGGCATTGCCGAGCTTCTTGGCTTTCAGGCTGCCTTCCTGGATCGCGGCGACTACATCCTCTTCCGAGACCTTCAGGATCGTCGCGGCTTCGGCGGGGGTCATCACATCTGGAATCCCGGCTGCTTTTCCAGCGCCACTGCTTTCCTGGGGCTTCTGCTGCTGCATCGCGCCGGAGGTGGCCTGCTGCATCAGGTTGCCGATCCCCATGCCGGCGCCAATACCTGCGGTCAGGCCTGCACCGCCGCTGGGATTCTGGGCGGCATCCCGCATTGCGTCCGCGGCCTGGAGCTGGGTGTAGGTGGCCATGTCGAGCATGCCCATATCGCGCAGTTCCTGGGCGGATTTGCTGGAGGGTTTCAGGTTTCCGATGTAGAACGTCTTGAGCGCCATCCCGATGGCATCGAAGTCATCCTGGGCCTTGGCCCGCACAGCCGCGCCCACTTCTTCGGTCAAGCCGATCAGCTCGACGACGCTGCTGGCCGCAGTCGTTTCACCGAGTACATCCTGGAGCTTGGACAGCAGGATGGTCCGCAGGCGCTCCTCGATTTCCGAGGAGCGATAGGTGCCGGTTGTGCCGACCACCTGCGTGACGAATTGTTGTGGATCCTTGACCTGGAATGAGTAGGTGCCAAATCCCTGGAGCAGCGCCACGCCCAGTCCCATGCCCGGGTTGCGGACAATGATCGGCTGGGGCGTGCCCCATTTCTCGTTGGCAAATTCCTTCATGGAAACAAAATATACTTCGGCGGGGAACGGCGTCTTGTCGTTGAATGCCCGTCCGATGAGATTGATCAGGAGCGGAATGTTTGCGGTCGTAATGGTATGGCGTCCCGCCCGGAACACATCCAGGGCCTGCCCGTCGCGGAAGAACACCGCTGCCTGAGATTCACGGACGATCACCTGCGAGCCAATGTGAAAGTCCCCTGCGCCCACTTCCGGGAAGCGGTGGACGATCTCATCCTTCATCTCATTCGGGTATTCAATGACATCAAAGATTCTAGCCATGATACTTCTCCTTTGAAAATGATTGCACGGTCATTATAGTCCATGTACAGACGTGCAACAGAACCGTATATCCTACTTACTTCTTTATACGGACTTCCGGGTCCGACGTTTCAGCTACTTCTCGGACGGTTTTGATTTCATCTGCTTTCCGGTCCCTTTGTCCTTGAGCATCAGGATCTCGGCCATGATGCTGACCGCGATCTCTTCGGGCGTCTCGGCGTTCAATTCCAGGCCCATCGGCGAGTGGACCCGGTTGATCTTCTCCTCCGGGACACCCTTCTCCTTAAGCGCCCTGACCGTGGTCAGCCATCTGCGCTTGGAGCCGATCACGCCTATATAGGCCGCGTTCGACTCGAGCAGGCTGGGAAGCCCCAGGGCGTCCACACTGGAGCCGCGGCTGGTGATGACGATATAAGTCTGCCTGTTGATCTTGAGCTGATCGGGCAGTTTCCCCATCTCGACCGGGTAATAAGCATCTGCTCCCGGCGTGGACTCGGGCGTGCAGAATTCCGTACGGTCGTCGCTGACCGCCACCCGGAATCCAAGCCATTTTGCCAGGTGGACCACGGCCTTGCCGACATGCCCGGCGCCGATGACCACGATCATTGCAGGAGGAAGGATCGGTTCCACAAAAACCTCCACAGTCCCGCCGCACACGCCCGGATCGCCGCGGCTGGGATCCACCATCGAATAGGTCAGGATGCGGGCCTTGCCTTCGCTCATCGCGATCCACGCCTCGTCCATGACGCGGTGCTCCAGGTCCCCGCCGCCGACCGTGCCGATAAACTTCCCATCAGCATAGACCAGCATCTTGCTGCCCACATGCCGGGGCGTGGAGCCTTCGCTTTTTACCACCGTGCACACTGCAGCGGATTCATTGTTTTTTTCAACATCAGAGATGGCTTGGTAGATGGATGTCATATGCTTCTCTCTAGGTTTTTATTGATCACTCGGGGGCTTCCAACAGGTGGTTTTCGAGCCTGTCCATCGCTTCCATAAAGGACTGCTCCAGGTCGACATCCTGCAGTTTCGACAAGACGATCACCGACCAGAGACAGTGAGACAATTGGGAGGCAAGTTTTTCCGTGCTGTTGGCGATCTCACGTTTTCCGTGCCGGGCCATGACCAGCTTGACCAGGTTGTTCACATCGCCCAGAAAACCCTGGGCGATTTCTTCATCGGTAGATGGCGCGCCATAGAGCTGTCTTTCTTTTTTGTCATACTGGGTGCGCAGGTCCATTGCCCGGTTGACCAGTTTTTGAAATTCCATTATCTCTCCAGTAGACCCAAAACCACCGGTAATAATTGCTTCTTTCTGGAGACCACACCCGGTGCGTCGCGGGTGCCATCGGGCAGGGGAGGGTAGGGCAGGTCGGCCAGAATGGGCGGTGGGTCGGAGGAGGTCAGCAGACGGCTCGAGCCGCGGACCACGTCGGTGATCAGCAGCATGGCAAAGTTGAGGCCGCGCTTATCGCGCAGGTCGTTGAGCGCCTTGGTGAGCGGCTCCAGATGTTCAGCAAGCTGGACCAGATCGGTGACCTCGGCCTGGGCGATGGCGAGGTGGAATCCGCCTGCCTCATAGGATTTGATATCCGTGCTGACGATTTCTTCCGGCTTACGGTTGGAAAGACCTGCGCCAGCCGAAAGGACCGCCTTGCCGTAGGAGTCGATCGTCTCGCCCTTCAGCGGACTGCCTCCTGCGAACGCCCAGCGTCCCAGGCGTTGAGCGGCTTCCTTATCGCGCGGCGTGGTCGTGGGGGAGGTCAAAATAAGGGTGTCGGCCAGAAGTCCGGCGAGAAGCGCACCGGCCAGGCTGGGCGGCATCGATAAGCCTGCTTCGGCGGTCTGTTCTGTGACCAGCGTGGATGTGGATCCCACAATATCCACGGTAAAGCGGATGGGGGTGTGCGTGTGTGGATTTCCGAGCCGGTGGTGGTCGAGGATCTCCAACAGCTCCGCCTCTTCCAGTGCAGCGATTGCCTGGCTGGGCTCGTTGTGATCCACCATGATAATTTTCAGGCGCGGCGGATTGAGGATATCCCTCTGGCGGGCTACACCGAAATACAAGCCATTTTCATCCACCACCCAGAAATCGTCGTATTCATCGCGCAGGATACGATTGAGCGAGTCGCGGATGTGCGCGTTGGCGGCAAACTTGGGAACGGTTGTATCCGCTGCATCCCGGCAGGGCGCGGACATCATCTGCCGAACGGTGGTATCCCCGGGCCGCGGGCCAAGTATCTCGGAAAAATACCGGAACAAACTGAAGCCGTTGATGATGCCATACGGCTTGCCTTCATCGTCCACGACCGGGGCGACTCCGCCTGTGCGGCTGGCAAGGGTCCAGGCTGCCCCGAGCTGGGCCTCTGGCTGGAGGCTGTCCAGTCTTTGCGTGACGGATTGGAAGCGCGGCGATGCATCCGTCAGAAGGAAGGGAGGCTCGAGCCCAAGCTTTTTCAGGACCCAGGCCGTTTGGGGGTTGAGAGGACCGGCGCGCGAGGCGACCGTATCCATATCGTCGCGCTGGTGCAAGAGCCAGGCATAGCCCATCGCGGAAGCAATCGAATCGGTGTCGGGATTGACATGGCCAATGACGTAGACTTGATTCTGCATGGGTCCATTTTATCGCAGGTTCCCCTAGTTATGGCGATGGTGACTGTGGCTTCTGTCACCCGTAAAGCTGATGGAGAACTTAATCCAATCCCTTGACACCAATATATTTACAGTGTATATTTACACTGTAAATATAAATGGTGCAGGATAGTCGAGGAGCCAGCATGGTCAGACCCGTCAAGAAAAAACAAATCCCCAACCTGGGTGAACAGATCAAGGAAACGGCCTGGAGACAGATCGCGCAACTTGGTGCACCGGCCCTGTCCCTGCGGGCAATCGCACGTGACCTCAAGATCAGCGCTCCCGCCATCTACAACTACTTCCCGGACCGGGACGCGCTGGTTACCGCCCTCATTATCGATGCCTACAATTCCTTCGGCGACTCGCAGCTCGAAGCACGCGATGCCATCCCTGAAGAAGATCTCAAGGGACAGCTGAACGCGATCGGCGCCGCCTACCGGAACTGGGCACTGACCTATCCACAGCGCTACCAGTTGATCTTCGGAACACCGATCCCGGGTTATGCAGCCCCCATGATGGAAGTGCTGCCCTCGGCAGCCCGCTCGTTGAGCGCACTCGTCAGCGTTGTGGAGCAGCTTCGTGTGGCCGAAAAGCTGAATGTCAGTAGCTTTCCACAGGTGCAGGAGGAATATAAACCCGAATTTGAGGTCTGGAAGAAGTTCGGCGGCGAGGCGGATATGCTCTCGCTCTCGGTGGCCATGATCGTCTGGTCGCGCGTCCACGGCATTGTCTCGCTCGAGATCGCCGGGAATATGCCGCCGTTTGGCGCCAGCGGCGACGAACTTTATCAGTACGAGATGGATTCGATCGCCAGGCAGTTCATCCAGGAGTAAACCGGACGGCTCGTATTCGGGATGGCTGTCATTCGAATGAATTGCAGGCTGATAAAAAATTCTTAGGAGGTAAACAATGGCTACTATTTATAACGGTCGATATACGGCAAAGACAGACAAGCCCTTCGTTGTTTTTTTGATCGGGATGCGCATCAATAAATGGTGGCGCTTTGACAAGTGGCTGCCAACCGCTTTTGCAATGAATCCCATGCTGCAAACCCTGTTCACCCACCCCGAAAAGGGATTCCTGCACGCCGAGTTCTTTTGGAATCTGCATGGCCCTCTCATGGTGCAATACTGGCGGTCCTTCGAGGAACTGGAGCATTTTGCCCGCCACCCATCCGAGCCACACGTGGCTGCCTGGAGGAGATTCAACCAGGCAGT
>JBLMZU010000189.1:0-10503 GCA_050258995.1 Bacteroidota bacterium | reverse complement strand
GGCACTGCCGAGCTCGATCGCAGGGCGGATCTCTACAGCTTTGCGGTCATGACCTACCAGCTGCTGACAGGACACAAGCCTTTCGAGCGCAACAACACCTGGGCGATGATCCGCTCGCATCTCGAAGAGCCTCCCCCTGACCCGCGTCTCCATGTCGCGTTACCGGATACCGCTGCCAGTGCATTGCTCAAGGCCCTGGCGAAAAAGCCGGAGGACAGGTTTGCATCTGTTGGAGAGTTCGTATCCGAGCTGCGCCGGGCCTGTTGATATCCAGCTAACTCTTGCTATGGATTATTTTGCCAACCCAAAAGGAGCGGGATGTTTGATTTCCATCCCCAAAAATGGTTCTTCCCACACCTGTTATAAGCGCTATACTTGGGAGGGAAGCTGCTTTCAGGCCCTGTCAGTACCCTTCCTCGAAAAAACCTACATCTGGAAAGATGGGATCACGAGCCGGGAGCGGATACGCTCCCTCTCCCGGCCATAATTTTTGCGCCTGCATCAGTCGCCTTGAGACTCCAGCCCATGGTGAAGATACAGGGCAGGGACCACTTGAAATTCAGGAATACATTAGCTGTCTAATGAACAGATCCGGAATCCTGTGCACAGACAGACCAGGAAGAGTCATTATGAGAATCGCCTACCTTACGCAATCCTATCCACCCATGATCAGTGGTGCCGCCCTGGTGGTTGAAAACCTGGCCAAAGGAATGGCGGCCTCCGGCCACCAGGTCCTGGTCATTGCAGCCAGTGACACGAGCCAAACATACAAAGTTGAGGAAGGCAATCTGACGATCCTACGCTTGAAATCCGTGCACAACCCGACCCGGGTGGGCCAGCGCTTCACTCCCTACTCGCGCCGTTCCGTGACGAATGCCCTTCATAAGTTCAGGCCCGAGACCATTCACTCCCACGAGCCGATGCCCATCAGCCTGCCCGCCATCCGGTATGCCGGGGAAATGAATGTTCCTACCATCGTCACCATTCATCAATTGCCTCCCACGGCCACGCGCCAGCTTCCCGGCCCTATGCAGGTCGGGATGGAAAAGCTTCTCTGGAGCTATGGACGCTGGTATACCCAAAAATTCACCGCCCTGATCACACCCACAGAAACCACTTCCCTGCAGGTGAGGAAAATACTGGGACGGCCTGTGAATACGATTAGCAACGGGATCGATCTACAGACATTTCATCCGCCCCTGCCCAACGAGGATGGGGTCGCCCTGCGAAAAAAGTACGATCTTCCTCCGGAGATTCCCATCCTGCTTCACGTAGGGCGACTGGATCCCGATAAAAATGTCGATCGCGTCATCCAGGCTGCTGCGCTGGCCCTGGCGGGGAATAATGCCCATTTGTTAATCGTAGGAGATGGACTTCGTAAACCTTCCCTGATGAAGCTGTGCGAATCCCTGGATATTGCCGATCGTGTCCACTTCACGGGGTTCATCTCCACCGAGCAGGGGCTGCCTGAGATTTATCGTATCGCCCGCCTCTTTATTACGGCCTCTGAAATAGAGACTCAGGGGCTTGTCCTGCTGGAGGCTGCCGCCAGCGGATTGCCCATCGTGGCGGTTCGCGCCACCTGCATCCCTGAGATCGTCCATGACGGTGTCAACGGTTTCCTGGCTGAGCCTGGCAGTATCGAGAGTCTGAGCAAAGGCATCGGCATACTTCTGAAAGATGGCAGCCAGATGGCCCGCATGGGAAATGCCAGCCTGGCAATTGCCCAAAAGCATGACACTCGTTTCACGATCGAAGCCCATGAAAAACTCTATTACCAGCTCGTGGAAGAGCAGGGACATGCCGTCTATCGTGCCCGACCGGAGGAGAGGCAACCGGTCAAGGAAGGCCTGCGACCCTGATTCAATGAGGCGCTGTGAGCCCCACCCATGCCGGAATACAGTGCAGGTGTCATCAGCCTGTAATCATTAGTCGATTGAGCGCTCAACAAGTGTAGTATGAAATTAGTTTCTCTTTGTTGAAATCGCTCTTTTGTTACATAAAGTCTGGTAAAAATAATGCTGCGGTTGTATGTTTCAGTCACCGCCCAACCAGTCCCCCGCCTGCCCAGCGAGAGATGGAAAACTCAAAGGAGGTTCCGCCGTTTGCGCCCCAAGTGAAATTGGGAGTACCGAGGTCCAGCCTGCATACAATTGGGGTTTTGGCAGCCCGGCATGCAATGTTGTGAACAATAGAGGAGAATGCAATGTTTTACACCCATCCCCCCGCCCACAAAACCTACTTCATCGACCTGCCGCTCACGCGGCTGCACGTTTTGGAGACCGGACAGGGCGCCCCGCTGATCATCGTCCCGGCCACCATCTCAGAATTGGAGAACTGGCTGTCATTGTCCCAGTTCATGGGACAGTGGTTCCGTGTCCTTTTCTTTGAGCTGCCTGGCCACGGCCAGTCTGCGCCGTTTCGGGAGGGGTTTTCCAGCCAGCGTGTTGCCGAAACGGTCGGACAGCTGGCCGATGCACTGGGCTTTGAGCGCTTCAATCTTATGGGATTTTCCTTCGGGGGGATCCTGGCCATGCGTACGTTCAAGCTTCTCTCAGAGCGCATCGACCGCATGTTCCTCATCGCTCCCTGCCTCGACCATCGCGCCATCCCGTGGTCGAAGCTGCGTTTTTCGCTCATGCACGGATTCAACTGGCTGATGGACCAGCCAAAGCTGCGCGACCGCTTCTGCAGGCTGATCAACAATCAGCGCACGGTCTCCGGGGTTGTAAAGTTTCTACAAAAATTGGGGAGGCTGGAGGATACAATCCCGCTGGAGAAGAAGCTCCTGGCCACCCGGCCCAGCACGATTGAAGTATTGAATGCCCAAATCCATGAGATCCTCAACACCGAATTTGAAGTGGAACCCGCAAAATACCAGACGCCCTGCTATTTTGCCATGTCGGTCCATGATCCTCTTTTGCGTTTTGATACGACATTGAGCATCGCTCATGACCATTTTGCCAATATCAGCACATTACCGCTTCTTTACCCCTTCCACCAGCCGCCTCGGCCGTTCACCTACGAGGAGCTCAATGGGACCTTCTATAAAACTGTGGATGTGTTCGTAAACACGAGCATGCAGGAGACCGATGAAAACGAAATGATCCCGCCTTCGTACGAATTCGCGGAAGAAAGCGTGTAAGGCTCACATACGGATCTGGTACGGGACACCGCGGATCTCCCAGTTTCGACCATCTGCCGTTCCCAGGACTCTTACGGGCAGCAATCTGGCCGGCACCCCTGAGTCCGGCATCCAGATTCGGTCCAGGACCGGGAGAATGAGCAGTCCGTTCTCATCCCCCACGGGTGTAAATGTCTCGCTCAGTTCCTGCTTGTAAACGGTCAGCCCCAGGCGCGTATGGAGCTCGTTGGCAAGCCCGATTACATCCTCCGAGGGCAGGCCGATTTCGCTGACGTTCAGGATGCACCGGCTGCCAAAGTCCCCTGGATCTGCATTCGGCAGGGTATGCCTGGCAATAAATTCAAGGATATTACCTGCCGCATCCGGGAAATAGAGCGATTCGGAGTTCCAGCTTTTCGATTCAAAGTTCTCCTTTCCATTCCTGTCATGCAGTAAAGCGGTACGGCTCGCTAACCACTTCCTGGCTGCATGAAACTGATTCTCCGGGATATTGAAGGCAAAATGATAGGCGCCCTCAAAACCGGAAGGTGCCTGCCGAAAAAGGATCTCCGTGTCCCCTGCTTGGACCACCAGCCCGGAAGATGTCAATTCCGCCGGCAAATCAAGGACATTCCCGTAGAAATCCCGCTGCGCCAGGACGTCCAACGATAAAAGCTCCAGTTTTTGGATATTCATAAGATCCTCTTCCCACTCGCCAATTTACCCCTGCCCATCTACCACACTGCCATCCCTCACTCCTCCCTCATCCACCTCTTCACCGCCTCGCGCGGATGTTCATACCGATCCATCCTGTCGATCAGTACTTTTGGGTCCTCCTCCATGAAAAGCACATCCCGATGTTCCTGGAAGATAAAGCCTTCCTGGACTGCATGATCGATGGCAGCCATCAGCGGGGCGTAATAGTTCCGGATGTTGAGCAACCCGACCGGTTTTTCGTGAGCCCCCGTCTGCGCCCAGGTGACGGTTTCAAAAAGCTCGTCGAAAGTGCCAAAACCGCCGGGCAGGGCAATATATCCGTCCGCCAATTCGTGCATTTTGGCCTTGCGGGCATGCATGGTAAGTGGAACCTCCATGCGGGTTAAACCGTCATGTGCTAGAGCCTTCGTATTCATGGACGGAATGATGACCCCAATCACCTCGCCGCCGGCCTCCAGAACTCCATTCGCCATGGCCCCCATCAGTCCGGTCTTTCCGCCGCCGAAAATTAGCCGGATTCCCCGTTCCGCAAGAGTTTGGCCCATTTGACGTGCAGCCGTAAGATAGTCAGCATGAACCGAGTCAGAGGAACCGCAGAAAACGCAAATAGACTTCATATATAATGTATCCTTTAGATGTGTCCGAATTTGGGCAGTTGTTCGTTATTAAGTGAAGCAAGGTATACAACTGTCATTATTGTAACCGTCTTGTAAATAAATTCTAATCATTTTCCTACACGGACTCATCTACCTTTTTGGTAGAATCGTCCCATAGAAATAGGAGAAAACTATGGCAGGAATGGAGCGTTTTACACAGCGAGCAAGACGCGTCCTCAGTCTCGCGCACCAAGAGGCTGAACGCTCTCGCAGCAATAATATTGGAACAGAACACCTCCTTTTGGGTTTAATGGAAGAAGAGGGTGGTGTTGCAGGCCGTGTCCTGCGTGAGCTTGGAATGACATCGGACCGCGTGCGGGAAGTGATTCGCCGCGTTACAACCAGTTCTTCTAGTTTTGATCCCAACCGCGTGGAATTGGCAGCCGACACCCAACAGGTGCTCGAGCATGCCGTCGAGGAAGCGCGTCGTCTGGGGCATCATTATATTGGAACTGAACATATTTTATTGGGACTTATTCGTGTCGATAGCACCGCCATGGAGGTTCTGCGCAGACTCGGCGTGACGCCGGAACAAATCCGCAGGCAGACTCGCCGTGTCTTGAACGAGTCCGCCTCCTCCTCCCCGACGCCGGCCGGCTCCACCGCCTCCCGCGGCGCCGCGGCCCCAAATCCGAAAACGCCCCAGGTCGACCCGCAGGCTTCCGATCTGACTTCCAAAGCCGAAGAGAAGAAGCTTGATCCTGTTGTCGGCCGACAGATGGAAATCGAGCGCGTCATCCAGATCCTGGCGCGCCGTACCAAGAACAACCCGGCCCTGATCGGGGAACCGGGCGTGGGCAAGACCGCCATCGTGGAAGGCCTCGCCCAGCGCATCGTGGACGGCGACGTCCCTGCGCCTCTGATGAACAAACGCCTGCTGCAGCTGGATGTGGGCTCACTCGTGGCCGGTACGATGTACCGCGGCCAGTTCGAGGAACGACTCAAGAGAGTCATCGACGAGCTGAAGCAGTCCGGCGCGATCCTCTTTATCGACGAGGTCCATATGCTGGTCGGTGCAGGCGCCGCCGGCTCCTCTGTGGACGCGGCCAACATTCTCAAGCCCGCCCTTTCGCGCGGCGAGCTGCAGGTCATCGGCGCGACCACCATGGACGAGTATCGCAAGCACATCGAATCGGATGCCGCCCTCGAGCGCCGCTTCCAGCCCATCACCGTGGACGAACCGTCTGAAGAGGAAACAATCGAAATTTTAAAGGGCATTCGCTCGGCCTATGAAGAGCATCATCATCTGGTCATTTCGGATGAAGCGCTCGAGGCCGCCGCCCATCTGTCCTCACGTTATGTAACCGAGCGCTTCCTGCCTGACAAGGCCATCGACCTGATCGATGAATCCTCGTCCCGGGTGCGCATGTACAAGAGTGAGGCCGCCAAGGAATCCAAGGACCTGTTTGGCCAGTTACGGCAGGCCCGCCAGAACCGCTCCCTGGCCCAGGAAGAGGGCAACAGCGAGGACGTACACGAGTGGGAGGAGCGCGAGGTCGAGATTAGCGAGCAGATCGAACGTCTGCGCACCGGCTGGGACCGGACCACCAGCCCCGTGGTCTCGGCCGAGGACATCGCCGAAGTCGTCTCCATGTGGACCGGCGTTCCGCTCATGCAGCTGGCCGAAGAGGAATCCCAGCGACTGCTCAAGATGGAAGATGATTTGCGCAAGGACATAATCGGCCAGGAGGATGCCATTGTCGCCATCTCGCGGGCCGTCCGCCGTGCACGCGCCGGCTTGAAGGATCCGCGCCGTCCGATCGGCTCGTTCATGTTCCTCGGACCGACCGGCGTCGGCAAGACTGAATTGACCAAGACGCTGGCCAAGTTCATGTTCGGCAGTGAAGAGGCAGCCATCCAGCTCGACATGTCTGAGTTCATGGAACGCCATACTGCTTCCCGCCTGGTCGGTGCCCCTCCAGGGTACATCGGCTACGAAGAGGCCGGTCAATTGACCGAAGCCCTGCGCCGCCGCCCCTACTCCATCGTCGTCTTTGATGAAGTGGAAAAGGCGCATCCTGAAGTTCATAATATGCTGCTACAGATCATGGAGGAAGGTCATCTTTCCGATGCGAAGGGTCGCAAGGTCGACTTCCGCAATGCCATCATCGTCATGACCTCCAACATCGGCGCAGACATGATCAAGAAACAATCCTCGCTGGGCTTCTCGCTCAAGCGGGACGAGGCCACGGAAGAAAAGTTGTCCTATGACGATATGCGCAAGAAGCTGAACGACTCGCTCAAGCGTGCCTTCCGACCCGAGTTCATCAACCGCCTGGATGCCGTGATCATCTTCCGCTCGCTCAACAAGGAGGACATCCAGAAGATCGTCCGCCTCGAGCTGGACAAGGTGGCCGAGCGCCTCAAGGAGCACAACCTGGTGCTGACCGCCACACCCGAAGCGCTCTCCGCGCTGGCAGACCTGGGCTACGACGCCGAGTTTGGCGCCCGCCCCCTGCGCCGTGTGATCCAGCAAAAAGTGGAGGACCCGCTGTCAGACAAGCTGTTGGGCGGTGAATTCCGTGACGGGGACGCGATCCTGGTCACCCTCAGCCCTGAAGGTGAAGTGGTGCTCGAACGGGCCCGCGAAGCCAGCCAGGAAGAAGCGCCGGTCGTATAAGAGTTGTTTTGAGAACCGATTGTTGTCCCGCAGTTGCACTGCGGGACAATTTTTTATCTGTAATACTTCCTTAATAATATTTTGGCACAATAGGTCGTCCTAGGAAGTGAAGAAATTTTAGAGAAACATGTGGAAGTAAAGCCTTAAAAGGAGAGCTCCTATGGAAAAGAATTTGATGACTGCCACCCTGGCCGGCGGATGTTTCTGGTGCCTGGAAGCGGTGTTTGACCAGGTCAAGGGCGTTGAATCGGTTGAATCCGGTTACAGCGGTGGACATATGGATCACCCGTCCTACCGCCAGGTATGCAATGGCGACACAGGGCATGCCGAAGCTGTGCAGATCAAGTATGATGGAAATGTGGTCTCGTACCAGGATCTGTTGAACATCTTCTTTGGCATCCACGACCCCACCACGCTCAATCGCCAGGGTGCCGACGTGGGCACGCAGTACCGCTCGGCGATCTTCTATCATAATGAGGACCAGAAGAACATTGCCGAGAAGCTCATCCAGGACCTGGAAATGCAGAAGATCTTCGACAGGCCGATCGTCACCCAGGTGGTCCCTTTGGATAAGTTCTATGCCGCCGAGGATTACCACCAGGAATATTTCGCCCGGAATCCCTACCAGCCCTACTGCATGGCGGTGGTTTCTCCCAAGGTTTCCAAGTTCCGCAAGCACTACCAGGAACTGTTAAAAAAGGAAGCGGTGTAATCGCAACGCCGGCCCCTAAAGGTCTTCAAGGCCTTTGGGGGCTTTTTTTGTTATACTTGCCCACGCTGTATGAACAAAAGCACTCCCCCCACTTTTTACGTCCGGGAAATCCCTGTTTACGGGGACACTGTTCTCGCGCCGATGGACGGCTATTCCGACTGGCCGTTCCGCTCGGTCTGCCGCGCCCTGGGATCGGCCATGAGCTATACCGAATTCGTAAAAGTGGAAAAGATCCTCAGCCGCCGCTCGAAGGAACCGGCCAAGCGGCTGTATTACGAAGAGGCGGAACGACCCATCACGTTCCAAATCTACGGCGACGATCCGGATCTGCTGCTGCGGGCTGCGCTCAAGGTACAGGCGCTGAACCCGGACATCATCGACATCAACATGGGCTGTCCCGCCAAGAGCATTGCCGACCGCGGCGCCGGCGTGGGCATGATGCCGACGCCGCTCAAGATCGCCCGCACCTTCCGGAAATTGACTGCCTCTCTGCGCGTTCCGGTCACCGGCAAGATCCGGCTCGGCTGGGACCGCAATAAGAACTATAAACTTATTGCACGGATTATCGAGGAAGAGGGCGGCTCGCTCATTGCGATCCATGGCCGCACCAAGGAACAGCGCTACTCCGGCAATGCAGACTGGGATGCGATCGCCGAGGTCAGGTCGCTGGTCAAAATCCCGGTCATCGGCAGCGGCGATGTCAAGGTTGTTGCCGACATCCAGCGCATGAAGGAGCATACCGGCTGTGAGGCGGTCATGATCGGCCGGGCCGCCATTGCCAACCCATGGATCTTTGCCGGATTCGACCGCCAGCAGGTACCAGCAGAGCTGCTCCAGCAGACCGTCCATGAGCACCTGCAGAAGAGCGTCCAGTTTTACGGCGAGGAGGACGGCCAGAGACTCTTCCGCAAATATGCCGTGCAGTATTTGTTGTTAAGAACCCTTGACCGCGATGCGCGCAAGGAAATATTGAAGGAACGACCGTCGGGGGAATTCCTGGAGATCCTGAAACAGATCTACGCCGTAATGCCCCAGGCACTATAGAACATAAATTCTGTTATACTGGTAGAGACGATTCATAAATCGTCCCCACGAGGTTTTATATGGCAAAAACACATACTCGTTTCGTCTGTCAGGAATGCGGGCGCGTGGCCGCCTCCTACATGGGGAAATGTCCACAGTGCGGATCCTTCAACAGCATGGTGGAGGAGGTCATCCACGAGGAGCCGGCGACCAAGAACACGGCGGTTCGCGGTCTGACCGGACGGTCCTCGCCACGCCCGATCAGCGATGTCTCCTCTGACGCCGAGGACCGCATTAAGCTCCCCATCGAGGAGTTTGCGCGCGTGCTTGGCGGCGGGATCGTGCCCGGTTCCATCGTATTGGTGGGCGGCGACCCCGGCATCGGCAAGTCCACGCTCATGCTGCAGATGGCAATGGAGATGGCTACAACCAAGCGGGTACTCTATGTATCCGGCGAGGAATCGGAGCGGCAGATCAAGATGCGGGCCGTGCGGTTGAATAACGCCGGCGCTTTACCCCCTAATTTATTACTCGTCACGGAAACCAACCTTGAAATCATCTTCAATCATGTCCACGATGTTAAACCGGACCTGTTGATCATCGACTCGATTCAAACGGTTTATCTTTCGAACATGGACTCGTCTGCGGGGTCCGTCAGCCAGGTGCGTGAGTGCTCGTCGCAGCTGCGTGAGCTGGCCAAGACCAGCGGCATCTCCGTGTTCGTGATCGGGCATGTGACCAAGGAGGGCACGATCGCCGGTCCGCGCGTGCTTGAGCACGTGGTGGATACGGTGCTTTACCTGGAAGGCGACCGTTTCCAGGCGTATCGCCTGCTGCGCTCGGTCAAGAACCGTTTCGGCGCGACCGCGGAAGTGGGTGTGTTCGAAATGCGCGAAGGTGGTCTGGTGGAAGTGACCAATCCATCCGAGGCCTTCCTGGCAGAGCGAATGGTCAACGCGGCCGGGTCCGCCATTGCCGTCACCATGGAGGGTACGCGCCCGATCCTGGTGGAGATCCAGGGACTCACCTCCCCGACCCAGTTCGGCAATGCCCGCCGCACCGCCAACGGTGTCGACTTCAACCGCCTGTTGTTGATTGCCGCCGTACTGACACGCCGCGCCGGCCTGAAGCTTGCCGAGCAGGATATCTTTGCCAACGTGGTCGGCGGCCTGCAGATCGATGAGCCCGCCGCAGACCTGGCCGTTGCCATGGCCATTGCCTCCTCCTGGAGGGATATCCCGGTCAAGGCAGACGCGGTGCTGATCGGCGAGATCGGCCTGGCGGGCGAGCTGCGCATGCCGGGACAGATGCAGGCGCGTCTGCGCGAAGCATCCAAGCTGGGTTTCAGAACCGCCATCGTGCCCCGGGCCATTCGCAAGGGTGAAGGCTATCCCCCGGGAATCGAGATCATCGAGGTGCGCTCGATACATCAGGCTCTTGACGCAGCGTTTACTGCGCCACAGGCGCTCCCTCAAGGAAGAAAAGTGGCTTGATGTTCCCTCACCCCTCTCCCGAAAAGAGAGGGGAACTTTTTTATGCAACCCATCGTTGTCTCCTTCGTATAAGGCTCAGAAGGAGAAACCTCATGAAAGCACAAATCCTGATCGCAATCCTTGTCCTCTCCCTGGCGTCGACGGCCTGTGGTTTTACG
>JBLMZU010000188.1:0-13175 GCA_050258995.1 Bacteroidota bacterium | reverse complement strand
CTTTTTCTATCAGATGGAAGAGAAAATGGTGCCGCTCATCGAGGCGGGCAAGCCTGTGTTCGCGGCGGAATACGACGATACAGGTGTCGATTTTGCTGCCGCCTGCAGGAAAGCGGGACAGCTTGGTTTCAGCGTCATCCAGAAGCATCGTATTCTGACTTCCTACCGGGTTGCCTGTGAATAACCGGCCAGGGAGGTGCGGCAGGGTTTTGTAGCAGGACGCGTTTTTAGTGGCAGCAGGCATAAAAAGACATGATATCCTCCTGTAAGGAAGCAGTCCAAATGGAATTACCAAACATGGAGGAACCATGGAAGAATTTTTTACCTCATCCCCGCAACCGGAGGAAAACAGGCCCAAGGACTCGGATGAGCCCGTATGGACCTACCGTGGATACCGGCTCAAAACCAGCGAGTTTGTTACCGCCATGGTGCACTTATTCCGCGCAGAAATTCAGCGTGCGAATGTCTGGCGGCAGCGCCTGGATGCCACGACCAACTGGGCGGTCGTCACGACCGGTGCGGTCATTTCCATTTCTTTCAGCCAGTCAACCGTTCATCATGGCATCATTATCCTGAACACCCTGCTGGTGACGCTTTTCCTCTTCATTGAATCGCGTCGTTATCGTTACTATGAGTTGTGGAGTTACCGCGTCCGGCTGATGGAAACGGATTTCTATGCAGCCATGCTGGTCCCTCCGTTCCATCCCTCGCCTGATTGGGCGGAGAGCCTGGCAGAGAACCTGCTCTCTCCGAGCTTTCCGATCAGTATGTGGGAGGCATTGGGACGCCGTCTGCGCCGCAATTATTTCTGGATATTTTTGATCCTGGGCGCCTCCTGGCTGGCCAAAAGCTGGTTGTTCCCGAAACCCCCGGCTAATTTTGCGGAGTTTGTCCAGCGTTGTTCGGTGGGGCCGATCCCGGGCAATACCATATTGATGATGGGCGCGCTCTTTTATGGTTTCCTGATCGTCCTCGCCCTTGCCACCATTAATATGGCCCACGCATCCGGTGAAGTCCTGCCACGCTTTGGACCGGATACGATCACCTCCATGTTTTCGTCCGAGGGGGTGGCAAAAGTGTTTCATCCCGCTTTTGCCCCCCACCGCCGCAGAAAACAGCTTGTGGCGTTGATCATTACCGGCATGGCGGATGCCGTCTCCAGTCGCATCATGGCGGATCTGCGCCGGGGCGTGACTGCCCTTTCTGGCAAGGGCATGTACACAGGCCAGGAACGGTCAGTCCTGATCTGTGCGATTACGATTACGGAGGTACACAACTTAAAGAGCGCGGTTGCCAGGGAGGATCCCTCTGCCTTTGTCGTCGTCTCTGCCGCGCAGGAGATCCTTGGTCGGGGATTCAATCCATTAAATGAAAAGGAATGATTTTCATTCTCTTCCATCTATAAAAGTAATTCCCCGTTATGACACACGGGGAATTACTTTTCCAGACAGCGTTCTGTTTTCCAGGGGATTTTCACTTGCCCCACAGGCTAGTTCTGCAGTGCCCGTGTGATCTCGGCCAGCAGGTTCTTTTCCGAGACGGCACCGACCACGATGCCTGCACCGGAATTGATGACCGTCTGCGGCACGCCGCGAACGTTGAAGCGGCTGGCCAGTTCGGGAAATTCCACGGCATCCACGCCCTCGGCGCGGACCATTTGTGGATTTTCCATGGCCATCTGGTGGGCAAGCAGGACGGCCCTCGGACAATACGGGCAGGTCGGGGTCACAAATACCTGCATCAGGAGAGGCTTGTCCAGGTTTCTCAAGTATTGCCGTGTTTGCTCGTCCAGGCCTGAGTCGCGTCGGGATACGAGCAGGATATCGTTGATGAACGTGCTGAATTCATGGCCGGAGGGAACGCCTGAAAAATAGATTCCCAGGTTCCTGATTTGATCGTGATCCTGTGCGGCAATGAGTATGGCAGGGGCACCGCTGATATTGAACTCCCCGGCCATTTCCCGGTTTTCCCCGATATTGTAGGCGGCCAGCTGAAGTGTGTCGCTGAGCGCGGTCACCTCTTCGAGAAGCTGCCGTGTCTCGTCACAGTATTCACATTCCTCCTTCGAGCCAAAATATAGGATCTGGACGGGTTCCATTAAGTCTGCAAAGGCAGCGTTGATCTGCTTGACGACCTGTTCGTTTAAGAGTTTTTTCATGATGCCTCTGTTAGCTGGCAGGTTCCATTTTTGTGGTGGTGATTTCGAACTGTGGAGGATTTTCGAGATGCTTCTTAACCGCACAAAGCTCTGCAGAGCGGATCAGCGAATCGCGATACTTTTCGGGAAAGGTGGGAGGCACCTGGATCTCCAGGCCGATCCTGTCCACCATGTGTGTGAATGGGTCACTGTGGATGCGCTCTACAATGCGAAGTCCCTCCGTTGGGATCCCGCGCTGCTGGCAGAAACCCAATACATAGATGCCTGCACAGGTCCCGATGGAGGATAGGAAGAGGGCGAAAGGTGTCGGGGCGCTTGCCACCGGAGGCTGGTCTGTGGCAACGGTAAATCCGCTAAAATGGGCGTCGACGCGTGAACCGCCCGGGAAGTCGATCATCATTTCCATATCTATCAATGGCTCCTTTTATCATGTTTGTCGTTCATTCTTTGGATGCAAAAGCCCGCGAAAAGTTGCATTTTTCACATTTCACAATGATACTTGGAGAAGTGCAACTTTTTTGAAGTACATGCATCTAAATAATTGCCAATGCCCAACGAAATTTTCCTCTCCGCACTGCAGGCAGGTGACCGCGCCGAGTTTGCCCGGCTCGTGGATCTCTATTCCATCCCCATTTATCAACTCGGCCTGAAAATGCTCGGCAATCCCCAGGATGCAGAAGATGTTTTGCAGAATACTTTTTTAAATGCCCTGGTGCATCTCCCTGCATTTGAAGGACGGTCCAGCCTGCAGACCTGGCTGTACCGCATCGCTGCCAATGAGGCACTGATGCTGATCCGGCGCAGAAAGCCGGAGATCGATCTGGAGCCCGCCGAGAGCCCGGAGGATCCGGACCTTGTCCCGAGGCAGTTCATGGACTGGAGCGCGCTTCCCGAGGATGTCCTACTTTCCGGAGAAGGAAAACGGGCCCTGGACCGGGCTGTCGGTCAGCTGCCTGAGTCGCTGCGGATCGTTTTTCTCCTGCGGGACGTAGAGAGCCTGTCGATCAGGGAGACGGCTGAGGCACTGGATTTGACCGAGACCAATGTAAAGACCCGCCTGCTGCGGGCACGCATGTTTCTTCGTGAGCAATTGTCCACGTATTATGGCGAACGGCTTATTCGTGAGGAATGAGGATTGAGATGGCTGAACATACCCATGATAACTGTGCCCAGATGCTGGGCTCCCTGTCCGACTATATCGATGGAGACCTGAGTCCTGAATTGTGCCAGGAGATCGAAAAGCATCTCGCAGGCTGTGAAGACTGCCGCGTCGTCCTGAACACCACCCGGCGGACGATCGACCTCGTCCGCGCGCCGGCTGAAACCCCCGGCCTGCCCGAAGACGTCCGCCAGCGCCTCTTCAAGCGACTCAACCTCGACGATTTCCTCAAACCCGGATAATTTTCTCATTCCACTTCTGTAACCTTTCAATCGAATGGAACCCGGATGGTTCTATTGACTTTGCCATTCCCCAAGTGTATAGTAAAGGCAGCAGGTGCCTGAACCATACAACTTGATGGAGAAACAGGTATGGCAAGACTGCAGGGGATCAACAGAAAAGTATATTCGTCCACACCGGGGGGTATGGGAGTGCATGCGGGCCAGATTTCCATTTTCATCAAAATACCGGCAGGGCAGATCCATGGATACCAATAACAAAGTCGACCCCGAAGTTGTGCTGCAGAACTGGCGTACGCGGATTCTGAACGGTTTTCTGATCATCGTGGTTGTGATTGTGGTCATCATGACGATCGTCACCGTCCTGGATGCGCTTTCCCGCCCGGGGCAGTGGCCGGTCGTCATCCTTGATATTATTTTATGCCTGGTGATGGTCATCATGGGGGTCTTTCGGACAATCGACTATGGCGTCCGCGCCTGGAGCACCCTGTTGGTCCCCTATGCTGTAGGGGTCATTGCGCTGGCGACTTTCGGCCTGGGCAGCAGCGGGCGCATCTATATGCTTGCAGTTCCCATTGCGGCCCTGATCCTGATCGGTACACGACCCGGGATGATCATGGCGGCGGTCAGCGTCCTGACGCTCGTGTTGTTTGCCGTCCTGGCCAACAACGGTGTGCTGGCCGAAACGTTGATCCGCGATCGGAACTCCCTACTCGTGGCCGATTGGATTGCCGAGTTTGCAGATACGCTGGGTCTTCTTTTCATCGTGATGACGATCCTGATCCTGTTCTACCGCTTCCAGGAGAGCTTGATCGCCAGCGAGCGCAGCACACAAGCGGAGCTGCTGCGGACGCAGAAATTGCTGGAGGAGCAGAACACCACGCTGGAGCAAAAAGTCCAGGAACGGACGAGCGAGTTGCAGGCTTCCAATCACAGCCTGGAACAGCGCAATGCGGCACTTGGCATCCTTAACAGCGTCAGTGAGGCGATGACGAAGAACCTGGATGTCAGGACGCTGATGCATCTTGTCGGGGATCAGATCCGGGGAATTTTTGACGTGGATTCATCCATGATCATGCTGCTTGACAAACAAACAGACCTGATCCACGTCCCGTATGAGTATGACCGGAATGAGGGTGGGTATATTGATTATGTGGAACCATTCCCGCTGGGGACAGGTCTCTCTTCAAAAGTGATCATGACTGGCCTGCCGCTGATCGCAAATACCCTTGAGGAAGAGATTGCTAACGGGGCCTATTTCCCGCCTGAGATTATTGCAAAGGGCAAGGGTGCCTATGGTGAGTCATGGCTGGGTGTGCCGATCCTATCCAGCGACCAGGTGCTGGGACTGATTGCCCTGGCCGATAATCGTCCACATGTGTTCAACCAGAACCATATGCGTCTCCTGCAAACCTTATCCTCCAACCTGGGCACGGCCATTGAAAATGCACGCCTTTTTGAAGCGGAACAGGACCGGATTGCCGAGTTACAGGTCATCAACAAAGTGCAGGAAGCCCTGGCCGCCAAGCTGGATGTGCAGGCGATTTATGAGCTGATCGGTGAGAAGGTGGGGGATGTATTCAACGTGGATGTAGTCGACATAGTGTCCTATGATCCGGATACAAATACGATCACCATGCCCTATTACTATGAGAAGGGCGACCGCACAGTCATCGCTCCCTGCGAGCCGTACGGCTTCCGTCTGCAGGTCATCAAAACGCGCCAGGCTCTCCTGGTGAATGAAGGTTTCAGGGAGCTGGCCTTCCAATACAATAATCCGGTCCTGACCGGCGAATGGCCGAAATCTGCATTGTTCGTGCCGTTGCTGGCGGGCGGCGAGGTTAGCAGCATTGTCTCCATCCAGCATCTGGAGAAGGAAAATGCCTTCCGGGAGTCGGATGTCAGGCTATTGCAGACCCTTGCCAACAGCATGAGTATCGCCCTGGAAAATGCCCATCTCTTTGACGAGACCCAGCGCCTGTTGGAGGAAACACGCAGGGCAAAGGATGCAGCAGAAACGCTCCGCTCGGCGAACCTGGCACTGACACAATATCTGGATCTAAATGCGATCTGTGAAGAATTGTTGACACTCCTGAATCAGATTGCTCCCTATGACAGTGCGTCGATCTTTCTCTTGGAGTCCGAATCGCATATCGTGGCACGAGCAACCCGGGGATATGATGTGTGGATGGAAAATCCAGGCTCTGCCCAGAAAGTTGCCTTCGATATCCAGCCTGGCACTGTGATGCACCATGTTGTAAATGGAAGGAGTTATTTGATTGACGATACCCGCCAGCAGAAGGAATGGGTGAGAATTCCTGGCGAGGAGTACATCCTGTCCTGGTTGGGTGTACCGATGATGATCGGGGATCAGATCATTGGCATCATCTCACTGGATAAAAACGAGACCGGTTTCTTTAAAGAGGAAATGGTTCAACTGGCATCCTCCCTGGGTACGCAGGCCGCCTTCGCCATCCAAAATGCCAGGCTGTTTGACGAAGCACAGCGTCTCCTCAAGGAGACGAAACAGCGGAATACCGAGCTTGCAGTCATCAACGGTGTGCAGGCCGGCCTGGTCGCCAGGCTGGATCTGAAGGGAATTTACGAGCTGATCGGTGAAAAGATACGGGAGATCTTTGATGTGCAGGAAGTGGACATTGCAACGTATGACCGCGTCACCGATTTGCTCACGGATAGTTACTCCTATGAAAAAGGCGACAGGACTGTCCTGCCGGCTCCTGTTCCTGCCTATGGCTTTCGGAAACATGTGATCGAGACATGCCAGCCGCTTCTTATCAATAACAATATGGAAGCACTGAGTCTCCAGTATGGCAATCCTGTACTTTCGGGGGCGAGTGCCAGATCCAGTATATTTGTACCGATGATTGCGGGGAATGAAGTAATCGGGGTTATCTCCCTGCAAAATATGGACCGTGAAAATGCGTTCCGTGAATCGGATGTTCGCTTGCTGCAAACCCTTTCGAACTCGATGAGTGTCACCCTGGAGAATGCACGTCTCTTTAATGAGACCCAGCGCCTGCTTAAGGAGACAGAACAGCATAATCGTGAACTTTCCATTATCAACAACGTCCAACAGGGCCTGGCATCCAAGCTGGATGCGCAGGCGATCATCGACCTGTTTGGGAATGAACTCAGGAAGATCTACCCTCCGCAGGAACGAATCGCAAACAATTATTCTGTCTATATTGCCCTGTATGACCGTCTGACCCAAATGATCAGCTTCCCTTACCTGATCGATGGGGCGGGAGAGCGATTTACAGAACCTCCCACACCGCTTGGGTCGGGTCTGACTTCCTCCATCATCCGGTCAGGAAAGCCTTTGCTGTTAAAAAATGCCGAGGAGCAGGTCGAGCATGGTGTTATCACTTTCACTCAGATCAACCAGGCAATTGGCTCACAATCCTGGCTGGGAGTGCCGATACGGAGCGATGACCAGGTCGTTGGTGTCATCTCCATGCAGGATAAACGTCCCAACCTGTTCTCAGATGCAGATGTGCGCCTGCTTGGAACCCTGGCGGCCAGCCTGGCAGTTGCATTGGAAAATGCCAGGCTGTTCAGTGAAGTTCAGCAGCGCGCCGCTGAACTGGCGATCATCAATAGTGTCCAGGCTGGACTTGCCAGCAAGCAGGATATGCAGGCGATCTATGAGCTGGTCGGCGAAAAGATCCGTGACACCTTCCAGGCCCAGGTTGTGAGCATTGCCATCTACGATCCAGTCACACACTTGATGCATGGGCGCTATTCCTGTGAAGATGGAAAACGACTGCAGGATATTTCACTTCCAGTCTTCGGGTTTAGAAAGTATGTTGTGGAACATCGTCTGCCTCTGATGATAAATCAGGATATGGCAGGCTGGATGACACAATACGCCAACCCTGTTGTGGATGGCGTACAGCCGAAATCCGCAATCTTTATACCCATGATGGTTGGGAATGAAGCCTTCGGTGTGGTCAGCCTTCAGAACACGGAACAGGAAAATGCCTTTTCACAATCTGACATCTACCTGTTGAGCACCCTGGTGAACAGCATGAGTGTGGCATTGGAGAATGCTCGCCTTTTCCACGAGACCCAGCGCCTGTTGAAGGAAACCGAACAGCGCGCGGCCGAGCTGGCCACGGTCAACACCGTCAGCTCAGCCATTACCGGCGAGCTGGATGTAAATGCGCTGATCCATCTGGTCGGCGAGCAGGTCCGTTCGGCGTTCGGAACGGATATTGCCTATGTGGCACTCCTGGACAGGGCGACGAACATCATCAGTTTCCCCTATCAGTATGGGCAGCATCTTGAGCCCCTGCAGTTTGGCGAAGGGCTGACCAGCCGGGTGATGCAGAGCGGCATGCCTCTGCTCATCAATGAGGATCTCCAGAAACAGCGCGAGCAGATGGGGGCAGCCCAGCTTGGCCGACGGGCGCTCTCATATCTGGGTGTTCCGATCTTTGCAGGCGGCGAGGCCATCGGTGTCATCAGCGTACAGAGCACCACCGAGGAGGGGATCTTCCACGATAACGATCAGCATTTGCTCAGCACCATCGCTGCGAATGTGGGGATTGCCCTGCAGAATGCGCGCCTCTTTGATGAGATCAAACACCAGGAACAGGTTGCCCGGGAATCTGCGGAAAAGCTGCGCTTGATTTTTGAAAACGCCTTCGATGGAATCGATGTGTATGAGGAGATTCCCGCCACTGGACAGCGCATCCTGGTGGAATGCAATGACCGCTACTGTGAGCTGGCAGGCCGGAGCCGGGAAGAATTGATGGCGGTCGAAAACACTTCCATCTTCCAGCGCGACGTGGAAAATCCCTGGGAAGAGACGGGCAGGGACGCCATCCTGAAAGGGGAGGCCTTCCGGGGCGTCTTCTCGTGGATCCGGCCGGATGGAAGGGAAAATATTATCGAGTACAACGCGGCTCCAACCAGGGTGGGGGACCGCTTCTTTACCATCGGCCTGGATCGTGATGTGACGGAACGCATGCGCGTGGAGAACGAGCTGCGCGAATCCAATGAAAAGCTGCGCCTGATCTTTGAGAATGCCTTCGACGGGATCAGCATCTACGAAGAGATTCCCGACGAGAGCAGACGGATCCTGCTGGACTGCAATGACCGTTACTGTGAGATGGCAGGACGGAGCAGGGAGGAGCTGTTGGCCCTCCATGATACCCGCGCCATCCAGCGTGATCTGGGCGTGGGTACGGAAGTATTCGGTTTTGCGCCCATCACGGAGGGTAGGGCATTTTCGGGTGTATTCTCCTGGATCCGTCCGGATGGGCGGGAAAATGTCGTCGAATACAACGCTGCTCCCACCCGGGTAGGCGGACGTTACTTCACCATCGGCCTGGACCGGGACGTCACAGAGCGCAGGCATAACGAGGAGGAACTTAAGAAAGCCCGTGCCTCCGCCGAGGCGGCCAACCAGGCCAAGAGCGCCTTCCTTGCCAATATGAGCCATGAGCTGCGCACGCCGCTCAACGCCATCATCGGGTTTACCCGCATCGTCCGGCGCAAGGCGGAGGGGGTGCTGCCTGACAAGCAAACGGAAAACCTTGACAAGGTGCTGACGAGCGCCGACCATCTGCTTAACCTGATCAATACGGTTCTTGACATCGCCAAGATCGAAGCCGGCCGCATGGATGTGCTGGCAGCCAACTTCAGGATCGCGGCCCTCGTGGATCTGTGTGCCAATACGGCCCAGCCGCTTCTAAAGCCAACAGTCGTCCTCGAAAAGCAGGTGCAGGAGGGTCTCACCTACGTTTACTCGGACCAGGATAAGATCAGGCAGATCGTCCTCAATCTCCTCAGCAATGCCGCCAAGTTCACCCATGAAGGCAGGATCATCCTATCAGCCGGGCAGGAGGGGGAAAAACTGCGGATCTCGGTCAGCGATACGGGCATTGGCATCAGTGCCGAAGCCCTGCCGCGCCTCTTCAAGGAATTCCAGCAGGCGGACAATACGACCACCCGCCAGTATGGTGGCACCGGCCTGGGCCTCTCCATCAGCCGTGACCTGGCGCACCTGCTGGGCGGAGACCTGACGGTGGAAAGCGAGCAGGGGAAAGGGTCGACCTTTACCCTGGTCATCCCCATCCGGTACGAATCCAGGCTCGCCGCCTCCCGCAGCGAGCCGGAGACGATGCCCGCTCGGGAGATTGCTGCGACCTCTGCGTCAGGCTCCGTTAAAAAACGCGTCCTGGTGATCGATGACGACCCGGACGCGGTCTATATCCTGCAGGAAAATCTCAACCCACAGGAATACGAGGTCCTCGGCGCGCGCAATGGTCAGGAGGGGTTCGAGAGGGCGCGCGAGCAACAGCCGGATGTCATCCTGCTGGATATCGTCATGCCCGGGGCAGATGGCTGGCATGTCCTGCATGACCTGAAGGCCGACCCGGATACTACCCATATTCCCGTGGTCTTTCTCACCATCGTGGATAAAAAAGCTCTGGGCCTGCAGCTAGGCGCGGCGGCCTATCTGCTCAAGCCTCTCGATCCTGTTGAGGTCCGGGGGACACTCGACCGGGTGATCCACGGAAAGATCGGCCCCAGGCATATCCTGGTCGTGGACGATGACCCGCATGTCGCCGATATGCTGCACCAGTTCCTGCCTGAGTCGGTTTTTCATCTGGATGCGGCGCCGGATGGCCTCGCTGCCCTGGATGCCATCGCAGCCCACCGGCCTGACATCCTTCTCCTGGATCTGCTCATGCCGCGGCTGGACGGTTTTGGCGTGATCGAAAAGCTGCGTGCCGATCCAAAGACCAGTGACCTGCCCATTGTCGTGCTCAGCGCTAAGGATTTGACCTCTGCAGAATCCGCCCGGTTGAAGGAAACCGTGGCGGGTGTGGTGAAAAAACAGGGGATCGAAGGCAGAATACTGGTGGATGAGATCCATCACGCCCTGGCTCAAACCCAGTCTCCAGACTTCGGTAAGGGGGCATGAGAGCTGAACCATGAAAACCATCCTGATCGTCGAAGATATCGAGCTCAATATCGACCTGCTGACCCAGCTCCTGGAGGATGACTATCACCTGCTGGTGGCGCGCGATGGAGCGCAGGGGGTGGCGCTTGCCGAACAGAGCCACCCGGATCTCATCCTGATGGACATTTCACTGCCGGTCATGGATGGATACGATGCCACGCGTGCCATTCGCAGGAGCTTTGAGAGCTTACCGATCATTGGATTGTCGGCGCATGCCATGCAGGGTGACGCGGAAAGGGCCAGGTCTGCCGGCTGTAGCGACTACCTGACCAAGCCGGTGGACGAAGATCTTCTATTCAAAAAGTTAAAGCAATATCTGGGGTAATGTCATGACCGACTTCAAGATTCTCATTGTGGATGACGAACCATTCAACGTCGACTATCTCGAGCAGGAGCTGGACGACCTGGGTTACAAAACCGTTTCTGCCTGCAATGGGCAGGAGGCCCTGGAAAAGGTCCAGGCTGAATCGCCTGACCTCCTCCTGCTGGATATCATGATGCCGGTCATGGACGGTTTTGAAGTCCTTTCGCGTCTGAAAGCGAACCCGACTACCCGCGACCTCCCGGTCATTGTCATCTCGGCAAATACGGACTTGAAAAGCGTGGTCAGGGGCATCCAGATGGGGGCCGAAGATTATCTGCCCAAGCCTTTTGAAGACACCATGCTGCGCGCCCGCATCGCCTCCAGCCTGGAGAAGAAGCGCCTGCGCGACATCGAGCAGCTTTACATGAAAAGCATGGAGCATGAGCTGGAGATCGGCCGCAAGATCCAGAAAAGGTTTCTTCCCGCCAGCCTTCCGCAGGTGGAAGGCTGGGAAATTGCAGAATACTTCAAGGCTGCGCGTGAAGTTGCCGGCGATTTCTACGATGCATTCTTACTGCCCGATGGAAAGCTGGTCTGCGTGGTGGGGGATGTATGTGATAAGGGAGTGGGGGCGGCCCTGTTCATGACCCTCTTCCGCAGCCTGGTCCGGGTAACGGCGCTGACAGACCTTTATAGCGACCGGAACGAACTGGCATCTCTTTCGCCCGTAGAGCGTTTACAGCATATTATTTCCTTCACCAACAATTACATCTGTGAAACCCACTGGGATGCCAATATGTTTGCCACCCTGTTTGTCGGGATCATCAACCCCCTGGATGGGACCCTGACATACGCCAATTGCGGCAACGAACGTCCCATCCTGGGAGGCGCAGGCGGGGAACCCACGGTCCTCCAGGCGACCAATCCCGTCGTCGGTATTTTTCCCTGGGCGCAATATGTGATCAGGCAGACCTGCCTTGAAAAGTGCGATATGCTCCTGATCTTTACCGACGGCATCCCGGATGCCCGCAATGGTGCGAACCAGGAATTTGGAAAAGCGCCAGTGTTAAAGAAGATGTCAGACTGCAATCGGACAGCCACAGATCAGCTGGGACAGATCGTGGCGGAGCTTCAATCCTTCATTGGCACAGCCGAGCAATTCGACGATATCACAATGCTGGCGATCAGGCGAAATTTCTGAGAATCAGCCGCACAAACAGGCTTTTGGGGAAAAACTTATCTTTTTATTAGCCTGCCTGGCTTGACATTCCATATTTCAGGGCATAAAATAGTTTCGACACTTAACTATTAAGAACGTTAAGTATCTGAGAGGCAATTTATGATTACAAGGGAAAATCTTCGTGAGCAGGCCATCGATCGTTTCTGGGAAACGGTGCCGCCGCTCTGGAATTCCATCCGATCCCACATCCGTGCCACGGCAACCGCAGAGTTCGATATCAGTGTGGAGCAATTCCATGTGCTCCGTTATGTCCGGCGGGGGACCGATTCGGTCAGCGAGCTGGCCACGGCCAAGAACATCAGCCGTCCGGCCATCAGCCAGGCCGTGGAAATCCTGGTAAAGAAGGGACTGTTGACACGCGTCCCGAGCAAGGAGGACCGTCGCTGTGTGGAGCTGGTCCTGACGGAGGCCGGTAACCATCTGCTGGATACGGTTTTCAAGGAAACCCGTCACTGGATGAAGGAACGCATGGGCGCACTGGACCCGGAGGAATTGGAAACCATTACGAGAGCGATGGAAATCATGAAGAAAATGGTGGATTAAAACAAGCAGAGCGGGTTTGAGCGCCCTGCAAATCTGGTTGATACGTGAAGGAATCTATAGCATCAGTCGAGTAATGCAGCCTAAATTAATCATTATCAACCGCTATTACATCCTACCGCATCATTTGCTCAACTTTTTGTTCATAATTTATATGCGAATCCATACAAAAAGGTTAGTGACTAATGAAACAGGCGGTACTCGTAAGTTTTGGAGTCTTTAGAATATGGAAAATCCAATAGCGGAGCGATCTGGTAAGCCAATCGAAACACTGAATCCTACGGACGTATCGCCGCGGCAGGGAACCTTTTCGGCCATGCGCCATCGGAATTTTCAGCTGTACTTTGGCGGGCAGCTGATCTCCAATATCGGCACCTGGATGCAGGTAATCGCACAGGCCTGGGTGGTGTACCAGATCGGTCACTCGGAATTGATCCTGGGGCTGGTTGCGTTTGCCTCGGCGATCCCCGTTCTGATCATCTCGCCCTGGGCCGGGGTGGTCGTGGACCGCATGCCCCGCCGGAGCCTGCTCATGATGACG
>JBLMZU010000187.1:0-15991 GCA_050258995.1 Bacteroidota bacterium | reverse complement strand
ATCAGCGTCCTGCTCGGCGTTCTCTTCCTGCATGAGCGCCTTCGATCCACACAATGGGTTGCCGTTGTCATTGCCGCGCTCGGGGTAGCCTATCTCACCACTGTCTACGGGCACCTGCCATGGATTGCCCTGACGCTTGCCTTTTCCTTTGGTTTCTATGGACTTGTCAAGAAACTTGCACCCCTGGGTTCCCTGTACGGGCTGACGCTCGAGACAGGCATTGTCTTCCCCATTGCGCTCGTCTATCTTCTATTCATGGGAGCGCGGGGCACGGGTGCCTTCCTGCAGGATGGCACAACGACGACCCTACTGTTGATCGGCGCGGGTCCGATCACAACCATTCCATTGCTTTTGTTTGCCTCGGCCGCCAGGGAGATCCCACTCACCATCCTTGGTTTGCTGCAGTATATTGCCCCCACCCTTCAATTCCTGATCGGTGTATTTATCTACAAGGAGCCGTTTAACCGGTCGCTTTTGATCGGGTTTGGTATCATCTGGCTCGCACTCATTATTTTCTGGGTGGAGAACTATCTTTCGCATCGCACGCCTGTCGAACCGATCCCTGAGCTGGGCGAGGGATAGGATCATCAGAAACATTCCAGAGGAGAAACCATGAAACTTCTATTCATTGGCGGGACGGGCCTCATCAGCTCCGCCTGTTCGGACCTGGCCGTTGCGAGCGGGCATGAGCTGTTCATTTTGAACCGATCTATTTCCCGGAAATATCCGGCTCCAAAGGGATCCGTCCTACTGCAGGCGGACATATACGCTGACGAAGCGCATCTCGCGGCGCTCCTGGACGGGAACCGTTTCGACGCGGTGGTGGACTTCATCGCGTATACTCTTGAGGATATCGAGCGCGACCTTCGCCTTCTCCGCGGCAGGACGGACCAGTTTGTGTTCATCAGTTCCGCCTCCGCCTATCAGAAACCCGTTCAAAATTACCTGATCACCGAGGAGACGCCGCTTGAAAATCCATACTGGGAGTATTCGCAGAACAAGATTGACTGTGAAAACCGGTTGATGCAGGCCTATCGTCAAGAAGGCTTCCCCGCGACCATCATTCGGCCCTCACTGACCTACGGCCTGGCACAGATCCCATTTGCAGTCGGGAGCTGGCAGCACCCGTGGACAGTCATCGATCGCATGCAGCAGGGCAAAAAGGTCATCGTCCCGGGAGATGGAACCTCCCTGTGGATAATGACCTGGAACGCGGATTTTGCCAGGGGAATGGCCGGCCTGTTGGGAAACGAAAAGGCCATCGGCGAGGCTTTTCAGATTACATCGGACCAGGTCCTCAGCTGGGACCAAATCTATCTCGAAGCGTACAAGGCTCTCGGTCTCGCGCCGAACCTGATTCACATTCCCTCTGAGTTGATTGCAGAATTCTGGCCGCACGCCACGGGGAGTCTCATCGGCGACAAGTCCAACAGCGTGGTGTTCGACAACAGCAAGATCAGACGCTTTGTCCCGGATTATGCCTGTGACGTGGACTGGTCGGAGGGACTACGGCTGGCTTTGGCCTGGTTTGACGCGCACCCCGAATACAAAACGTTGGATCATGAATTGAACTCAATCTGGGATGGTCTGATCGATTCCTACCAGCGGGCATTTCCTTAAAAATAAAAACTTAATATCATAAATGTCTGCATAAATAGCGGCATGTTATACTCCGTGCACCAAGGACAGCCATCATGAAGCCAGGACCGGCCCGCCAGGTATTCCAGCCGTTATGGGGGGGAGAGCGCCGCGAGACACCCACTCGATTCTTATATGCGATTCTCATCAGCATCATCGCCGTTGATACGATGGCGATCTTGCTGCGGCTGTTTGGCAAAGGAAATCAACCTTCCAGGACAACCCTAGTATTGCTCGTTTTGCTTTTGATCCAGTTCATCCTGCTCTACCTGGTTAGGCGCGGGAACGTAGACTTGGCAGCACTCCTCCTGATCCTCAGTTCCTGGCTGGCTGTCACCTATTTGAATTGGACTGCTGACGGTGTCCGTGATGTTGCGGTTTACCTCTATTTTGTGATCCTTCTCATGGCAGCCTTGCTGACAAACTGGCGGGTGGCCGTGATCATGGCTTTTTTGAGTATTGCAGCCATTTGGGTTTTTGCGATTTCAGAGGTGCAGGGCATCAAGACGCCGCATCTCGATGCTCCACTCAATGTAGCCAGGGATCTGACTGCCATATTAGTTCTGCTGGTCGTGTTGATTTACCTGGTGGTCAACAGTGTATCCCGCTCCCTCGATGCGGTCCGGGAGGGGGAGAAGAAGTTCCGGAAGGTCTTCCAGGTCAGCCCGGTTGCCATTTCCATTTCCACGCTGACCGATGGAATCCTTGTGGATGGGAATGATGCCTTTTTTGAATTGACGGGTTATAACCGCGATCGGGCCATTGGGAAAACAATCGTGGAATTGGGATTTGTGGGGAGTGAGGCCGAGTATGCCGGCTTCATCGGCAGATTACTGGAGCAGAAATCGTTACAGAACCCTACTTTTAAATTTGTGAGTTTTACCGGCCTGGAACGGATCGCACTTGCCTTCTACGAGCTGATCGATCTTGAAAACCGACCGGCAGTTCTGACCATGCTCTACGACGTTACCGAGCAGAGGACCTCTCAGGGTGCCCTGCAAGCCAGCGAAAAGAAGTATCGCAATTTTGTCGAGCAGAGCATGGAAGGGATCTGGTATTTGACTTTTGATCAGCCCATTCCGATCGGCTGGCCTGCGGAGGAGCAGGTGGCCTTGATCTATGAGCATGGCTATATTGCCGAGTGCAATGATGTATTTGCCCAGATGTACGGTTATCCCGCCAGCGAGGAGATGCGCGGTATCAGATTGCTCGAGCTCCAAAAGGGGAAAACCCTCGATCCGCTAAATTACCAGGCGATGCTGAAGCTTGTTCATGAGAAGTACCGGTCCGGGAACCGGGAGACGAAAGAGATCAATCGGCGCGGCGAAACCGTCTACTTTTTGAATAATTCCGTTGGAGTACTCAGGGATGACTGCCTGGTGGGGTTATGGAGCACACAGCTGGATATCTCTGCCTTGAAGAATGCCGAGGATGCGCTGCGCCGCAGCGAGGCGCGCATGCGTGCCCTGCTGAATGCTGTCCCCGATATGATTTTTGAGTTTGGCCGGGATGGCACGATCCTGCAGTTTATTCCTTCCACAATCAATGCGCCTCTTGTTCCGCCGGAGCAGTTCGTCGGGAGGACCATCCAGGAAGTCCTGCCGTCTCTTGCCAACCAGACGATCTTTGCGATCAATCGCGCGTTAGAGTCAGGGGATGTCAATGCCTTTGAATACGAACTGTTTCAGGATGGCAGGAATAGAACCTTTGAAGCACGCGTCACGCCTGTCGGACCGGATACGGTCCTGGCCATGGTGCGGGATGTGTCCCTACAGAAATGGATCGAGGAGGAGCGCGAAAAGCTGATCGTTGAGCTGGAGCAAAAGAATGCCGAGCTGGAGCGTTTTGCCTACACCGTTTCTCACGACCTGAAGTCTCCGCTCATCACGATCCGCGGATTCCTTGGCTTTATCCGCGATGACAGCCGGAAGGGCAACCTCGCCCGCCTCGACGCGGATATCCAGCGGATCAGCGCCGCGACCGAAAAGATGCAGACCCTGCTTAACGATCTTCTGGAACTGTCCCGGATCGGCCGGATCATCAACCCGACCAGGGAGGTGAACTTAAATGACCTGATCAAGGAAACCATGGAGCTTCTCCACGGCCAGATCGCCCAGGCAGGCGTTTCCATCAGCGTGGCGCAAAACCTGCCTCTTGTCCGCGGTGATTACGATCGCTTGTTGGAGGTCATGCAAAACCTGATCGACAACGCCTGCAAGTTTAAAGGTGAGCAGGATTCCCCGCGCATTGAGATCGGTCACCAGGGATTCGAAGGGGATAAGCCGGTCTTTTATGTACGGGATAACGGGGTGGGCATTCCCCTGCAGTTCCATGAAAAGATATTTGGCCTGTTCAATAAGCTGGATGTCCACAGCGAAGGGACCGGGGTGGGGCTGGCCCTGGTAAAACGGATCATTGAGTTCCACGGGGGGCGAATCTGGGTCGAGAGCGAACCCGGCAGGGGAACAACTTTCTTTTTTACTCTCCCGGCGGCTGAGGCAAAATCAGGATGATATTCCCAGAAACTCTCTGACAAATGTCAATCTGAATAAAGGTCAAATTGGATATAATTTATCCTAAACAAATTCAAGGAGAGAAGAAAGCATGAATTTTCCAATGTGGCGCAAGGCGCTCAACGTCATCCCGGAGGTCTCAAAATCGGAATGGGATGCCCTGGATGTGATCTCAAAGTGGCTCATCTCGACCCGTGCCGCAGTTCTTGTCATGACATTCATTTCCGCAGCCCTGGCCGGCGTGTTCGCCTGGCGGGATGGGGCATTCAGCTTCGTGCCGTGGCTGTTCCTGGCCCTGGGCCTGATCCTGGCTCACGCATCCAACAACATCTTCAATGACTATACCGATTATGTCCGTGGTGTTGATCAGGATAACTACTATCGCAATATCTACGGTGCGCAGCCCGTCGCCAGCGGCCTGATGACAAAGCGGCAGCACCTGACCTATTTTCTGGTGACCCTCCTGGCGGCGGGCTTTTTTGGCCTGAGCCTGTTGTACTACACCGGTTTCAGCACCACCACCTGGGTCCTGATCGGCCTTGGTGCTTTCTTCCTCCTGTTCTACACCTGGCCGCTCAAGGGCCTAGCACTGGGCGAGCTGGCTGTTTTGATCGTCTGGGGTCCCTTGATGATCGGTGGTGGTTATTACATCCTGACCCAAGTATGGAGCTGGAATGTTGTGGTGGCCAGTCTGCCGTACGTTCTTGGCGTAACGACTGTTATCTTTGGGAAGCATATCGATAAGCTCGCCATGGACAAAGCCAAGGGCATCCATACCCTGCCGGTTGTGATCGGGGAGAAGCCTTCGCGTTACGCCGTACTCGCGATGATGGTCGCTCCCTACCTTTTCACTGTCTACCTGATCGCCATTAAATTTTTTACGCCGATCATGCTGCTCGTTTTCCTGGCTCTGCCGACCTTCCTGAAGATCTATCCCAAATTCCTGAAACCCAAACCTGAGACCCGTCCCGAGGGCCAGATTGGCTGGCCGTTGTATTTTGTGGGATTTGCCTTCATCAATAACCGCAAGTTTGGCACGCTCTTTATGCTGGCCCTGCTGCTGGATACCGCCCTGCGCCTCCTGCCCTATACTCAGAACTTCTGGCGCTAAAATCATCTTCGAATCGGACAGCCAGCTCCATGATGAGCTGGCTGTTTTGATTGGAGCAGGGTGGAGTTGTAACCTGCCACAGCTATTTGGAAATAGGGAGCAGCAGTAGTGCTATCCTAACTCCTAGCATATTGCCAGGATATCAGGGCGCAGGCATCATGTAGGTTTCATATTATGATCTTTATTGTACAAATCCCCCGATTGTGTCCGATTTCACAGAGTGGTAGTATAATGCGCGAAGTGTTTTGTTAATTCGGCGCAGAGCCGACATTTTTTATCAACTTAAAAGGAGAGAAGAATGCACATTAATTTCCCGATGTGGCGCAAAGCATCGTGGCAGCTCATCAAGATGGATGACAAGAAGGAATGGGACTCGCTGGATATCGTCTCCAAGTGGTTGATCGCCACCCGCTCTGCAGTGACATTGGTCACCGTCTATTCCTGTATCATTGCAGGACTGCTTGCCTGGCGCGACGGTAATTTTGCCTGGGCTCCGTTCATTATCCTGACTCTTGGCATGTTCATTGCCCACGGTACCAACAACCTGCTCAACGATTACACCGATTATTCGCGCGGCCTGGACCAGGGCAACTATTTCCGAACGCAGTACGGCGTGCATCCTCTGGCACAGGGTTTCTTCACCAAGTCACAGCAGATCACCTGGTTCGTTGTCAGCGGTGTCCTAGCAACGCTAGCAGGCGTCTATGCGCTGGTAAAAACGAACTTTAATCCGGTTGTGATCGGCCTGTTTCTGTTTGGCGCGGTAGTGCTTCTGCTGTACACCTATCCTCTCAAATACTGGGGATTGGGTGAACTCGCCATTTTCCTGATCTGGGGTCCGATCATCGTCGGCGGCGTCTATTACACCATGGCGCTGATCACCAACGGCACGACCCAGTATATCTGGAGCGTGGTCCTGGCCGGCATTCCCTATGGCCTGGGCGTGGCCAGCATCAACATTGCCAAGCACATCGACAAACGCGATGACGACAAAGCCAGGGGCGTGGGCACATTCCCAGTACGGGTGGGTGAGAAGGCTGCCCGCCGCGTGGACCAGATCGCCATCATTCTGATCTATGTGATCATTGCCTACCTGGTCTTTGTACCTCGTTATTTCACGCCGGTCATGTTGATCGTCTTCCTGGCATTCAAGCACGCCCTGACAGCCATCAAGATGCTGAATTATCCCAAGCCCGCGCAACCACCTGCCGGATACAATTACTGGCCCACCTGGTTCTCAGCCGGAGCTTTCAATCACAATCGTCAATTCGGCGGCTGGCTGATCCTCGGCCTGATTGTTGACACCTTGCTGCATGTCATCCCATATACAAGCCAGCTGATCATGCGCTACTGGCCGCCGATGTAATCTCAAGGTCCTTGATTTCCAACCACGCGGGTTCGGGGTTTTCCAGCACTCCGAACCCGATTTTTCCTTCTGGAGTAAATGCCGCGTATTGGTTATCGATCCAGATCACAAGGCCAAGGGGGCTGTGGGGGCTTACAGATGACTCGAACACTACCTCATTGTCCACGCCAAATAACACCTGCTTCTCGCGCCAATCCAGCCGGTATCTGTGCCATTGGGTTGGATCCACATTATGCAGTCCAGGAGCCAGCTCCCGGTCCGGGCGGCGAGCCAGGGGATTCCATAGTTGCAGTCCAGCTTCCTCGATTACATTTGCCAGGAAGCGCCGGGTGGTTTTTCGTGAAAAGGGAAGTGCTAGTCCTGCCGGAATGAGCCGCGGATGGAACCTGGGCGAGCGAAACGCTTGTACGATCCATCCATTCGCGGCTGCATCGCCGGATTCCTTGAACGACAGATAATTTTCTTTCGACGCGCCGAAAAACCAGGCTGCATTAGGCAGCACCGGGAGTCGGAAGGGATTGCCTCCAAACCCAAGTGACAATCCGAACGGATCGTTCCAGAGTCCAACCCCCCAGGTGCCTGGGATGGAATCGCTCGACATCCGTGCGGAAAGACTGAGCGCAAGAGGAGAGCGGAGTGGAAAATTGGCTCTTCCTAATTGCGCATAATCATCAAGCTGTGCCAGTCGATATTTGTCTGATTTCCCGGCAGGAAGCGACAATCGATAATGCGATGTATCGCCGGAAATCACCTCGACGCGCGCGTCGCTGGTATGGCGTGGAATTAATTTCGTATAAGCCATTTTCTTCCCAGAGTGAATACACCGATCGCGACCCAGACCGCATTGAGACCGGTGGTTGCGTAGGCACCCAGAGAATATGTATAAATAACAAGCAGGATGCCTGCAAAGATATTCGTTCCCTGGTAGAGGATGGAATCGCCTTCCACCTTTTTCAGGGAAACAAGAGCATACGCCAGCAGATAGAGAACAGAACCCGTCCATCCGAGGATATTGATTTGAAGATTTTCAGGCATAGGAGCATAAATGATCCGTAAGAAACCCAAGGGTCTTGGTTGAACATGCTTCCATTATTTCACAATTTGACTTCTTTCGTAAATGAAATTTACGTGTAAAATGACAAGTTGATAGGATGATAATCCATCGTTTAGGAGGCATAATCAATGACAAAAACATCCAAAGTCTATAGGGCAAGCCGTATATTTCTGGCTGCTTTTATTTTGTTGCTTGCTGCAGGCTGCAGTGCAAAACCAACAGAAGTGACAAAGCATATAACGTCCAGTGGATTCACCTGCCCGGAGCCCAACCCAAAAATTGATTTTAAAAGTAAGGAGATTAATATCTTTACCTGGACCGAATATATTCCGGCAGACATGCTGGAATGCTTTGGCTTGGTCTATGATGTCAAGGTGAACACGGATTACTTTTCTTCGAACGAGGAATTGAACGCAAAGATGTCCATCGGGAAGGATTCGAACCAGTACGATGTAATCCATCCGAGTGATTACATGATCAAAGTGCTGGTCCGCGAGGGCATCTTACAGACTCTCGATCAGAATAAACTGCCCAATATGAAAAACCTGGATCCGGAGCTTCTCAAGGCCTATGGAGATACGACCAGTTACATCGTGCCGTATCAGATGGGAACCCAGGCAATTGTTTACAATTCAAAAACGGTTCCCAATCCACCCACCTCCTGGGCTGACCTGTGGAACCCGGAATACAAGGGCAGAATGGTGGCGGTCGACGACTCGCGCGTCCTGATCGGCGCAGCCCTGCTGACCCTTGGCTACGATATCAACACAAAGGATCCTGAGCAGCTTCAACAGGCCAAGGAGAAGCTGCTCGAGCTCATGCCCAATATCAAGGTGTTTGATAGTGACAGCCCCAAGACCTCGCTGATCGCCGGAGATGTGGATCTTGGTATTGTCTGGAACGGTGAAGCCTTCCTGGCCCAGCGCGAAAACCCGGACTTTCAATACGTGTTTCCCAAGGAAGGGTCGATCATTTTCTATGATGGCATGGGGATCCCCAAGAACGCCCCACATGCGGATGCCGCCTATGCCTGGCTGAACTATCAGCTGCAAGGAGATATCAACTGGCTGACCCTGGTCGATTATCCATATACCAACCCCAACCGTGCCGCGCTGGATTTTGCAAAACAAAACCACCCGGACGTTTATGAGGCATATATCAATTCGTCCATTACCAACACTCCTGCACAGTATTTTCTCCAGGGTAAGAATGTGGAGGATGTGGGGGAGGCTCTTCCGCTCTATGATGAGATCTGGACGGAAGTCAAGCAGTAGGTCTTATTGGATTGGAGTTTGTAACTGGAATTACAGGTAAAATATTCCGTATGAGAACCGTATTTTGGGAAGATAACCAGTTGAAGATGATCGACCAGCGCATCCTGCCCGGTCGATTCGAGGTCGTTTCCTACTCGGACCATAAGTCTGTCGCGAAGGCGATCACGGACATGGTGGTACGCGGTGCCCCCGCGATCGGAGCCGCTGCGGCCTTTGGGATGGCGCTGGCAGGATATGAATCCGCTGCCACCTCCAGTCGTGACATGCTTGCGGACCTCATGTCGGCCGCCTCCACCTTGAACGCTGCGCGTCCCACCGCAGTGAATCTGGCATGGGCAGTCGACCGGATCATGGGGCGGGTGAGAGTCGCGGAGGACGAAAGCGTGGATGAACTTCGCCGGCTCATTCTGGAGGAAGCCCAGCGCATTGCCGACGAGGATGTGGAGATCAACAAGCGCATGGCGGAGCACGGCGCGGCCTTGATCAACGACGGCGATACCATCATTCACCACTGCAACACCGGTGCCCTGGCAACTGTGGACTGGGGCACGGCCCTGGGAGTCATCCGCACCGCGCATGAACAGGGCAAGAGAATCCATGTATTGGTGGATGAGACCCGCCCCCGGCTGCAGGGAGCCCGTCTCACGGCCTGGGAATTGGATCAATATGGCATCCCCTATGAGATTATCAGTGACAATATGGCGGGATACTTCCTGAAGGCGGGCAAGGCGCAGAAAGTCTTCTTTGGCGCGGACCGTGTCGCGGCGAATGGCGATGTGGCCAACAAGATCGGCACGTATATGCTGTCACTGGCTGCGCATGATAACGGAGTGCCTGCCTATTCGGTTGTGCCCACGTCAACAGTGGATCTGTCCCTGGCGCACGGCGATCTGATCCCGATCGAGGAGCGTGATCCCGAGGAAGTGCTTGGCATTCAGTTCCATGGCGAACGCATCGCGCCGGTCGAGGCGGAGGCGCGCAATATCGCATTTGACGTCACGCCGCATCGCCTGATTACAGGGATCGTGACCGAAAACGGGGTTGTTTATCCGCCCTTTGAGATCAGCTTGAGAAAGGCTGTATTGGGCAAATAAGATTTACCTGCAGATCGATTTGTTTCTAGACAATACAGTCGTGACATGATAAACTTTTTCCGCTGAATTGGCGTGGCGCCTTGCGCCACGCCTTTTACTGCGAATATGGTTCGCCATTGCCCCGGCGAAAGCAGCCGGGGTTGCAGTGTGTGCACCTGCAGCCTCGCAATGGCAAGAGGTAATAGATGGATATTCTTCTCACCGGATCTGTAGCGTACGATTACCTGATGACCTTCCCGGGTTATTTCAAGGAACAAATCCTGCCTGAACGGCTGGCATCCATCAGTCTTTCCTTCCTTGTGGACTCCATGTCCAAACAGCGCGGGGGCGTGGCCCCAAACATTGCCTACACCATGGCGCTGCTGGGGGAAAGACCGCGTGTCATGGCGACCGTGGGCGAGGACTTTGAAGAGTATCGCGCCTGGCTGGAGTCGAAGGGCGTGGACACCACACTGATGTGTGTGGTGCCGGGTTTATTTACTGCTTCATTTTTTGCGACCACGGATCAGGCCTCCGCGCAGATCGCCACCTTCTATCCGGGAGCGATGGGGCAGGCATCCACACAGTCGCTCAAAGACCTGTCCTTGAAGCCGGACCTGGTCATCGTCTCGCCGAACGCGCCAGACGCGATGATGAAGTTTCCGGCCGAGTGCCGCGATCTGGGGATCCGTTATCTGTACGATCCGAGCCAGCAGGTTCTCCGCCTGGAAGGCAGCGAGCTGGCACGGGATATGGAAGGGGCCCACTTCCTGTTCTGCAACGACTATGAATTCGGGTTGGTCTCAAAGAAGACCGGCTGGAGTCTCGATCAGATTCTCAAGCATGTAAACATCTTGGTGATCACGCGTGGCAAGGATGGCGCGGATCTTTACTCGGGTCAGGAGACGGTGCATATCCCCACCGTCCCGGAGGATCAGATCGTTGACCCGACCGGCGTAGGGGATGCCTTTCGCGGTGGATTCCTGGCTGGATACTCGCGAGGTTACGATTGGAAATTATGTGGTGAGATCGGCTCGCTTGCCGCGGTGTACTGCCTCGAGAAGCGCGGTCCGCAGAGCCACAGCTATACCAGGAAGCAGTTTGTCGACCGCTTCCGCAAGCATTTTGACGATGGTGGAAAACTGGACGAACTTATTTAATTAAGAGTGTAGTCCGCATTCTCTCATGCGGACGTGGGAGAACGTCCGCTACACAACCAAGGAGCAACATGAATAATTACGATATTAAAGACATCAACCAGGCCGAGGGCGGCCGCCGCCGCATGGACTGGGCGGAACTTGAAATGCCTGTCCTGCGCCAGATCCGCGAGCGCTTCAAGAAAGAGAAACCACTCAAGGGCCTGCGCGTCTCAGCCTGTCTGCATGTGACAACTGAGACTGCCAATCTGATGCGTACCCTGCAGGAAGGCGGCGCGGATATCGTTCTGACCGCCTCCAACCCGCTCTCCACACAGGACGACGTGGCTGCCGCGCTGGTCAACCAGTACGAGATTCCCACCTTTGCGATCAAGGGGGAGGACAACGTCACCTATTACAAGCACATCCGCGCTGCCCTCGAGCACAGACCCAACATGACCATGGACGACGGCGCCGACCTGGTCTCCTCCCTGTTCTTTATCGAGATGGGACGCTTCGAGAAGCTTGAGCCCTCCCTGGCCTCCTGGGCCCGTGGACTTTCCGACGAAGAGCGCAGCCAGCTGTTAAAGAATGTGATCGGCGGCACCGAAGAGACCACCACCGGTGTGATCCGCCTTAAGGCGATGGAAGCGGACAAGGTCCTTAAGTTTCCGGTCATTGCCGTCAACGATGCTTTGACAAAGCACCTCTTCGATAACCGCTATGGTACCGGCCAATCCACCATTGACGGAATCATTCGCGCCACGAACGTCCTGCTGGCTGGCAAGAATTTCGTCGTGGCCGGCTACGGCTGGTGTGGACGTGGTCTCGCCTCCCGGGCGCGCGGCATGGGCGCCCAGGTCATCGTGACCGAAGTCGATCCGATGAAGGCGCTTGAAGCGGTCATGGATGGTTTCCAGGTCATGTCGATGGCCGAAGCGGCAAAGATCGGCGATTTCTTCTGCACCGTTACGGGAGATATCAACGTCGTCGACGGGCCTCATTTTGAAGTGATGAAGAACGGCGCCATTGTGGCCAACTCCGGTCACTTCAACGTGGAGATCAACATCCCCGCGCTAAAGAAGATGAGCGTCGGCGAGCCCAACCTCGTTCGCCCGTTTGTCGATCAGTACACCACCAAGGACGGCCGCAAGATCAACATCCTGGGCGAAGGCCGCCTGATCAACCTGGCCTCCGCTGAAGGCCATCCCGCCTCCGTGATGGATATGTCTTTTGCCAACCAGGCGCTATCCGCCGAGTATATGGCCAAGAACGCCGATAAGCTCGAGAAGAAGGTTTATTCCGTCCCCGGTGATATTGACCGTGAGATCGCCCGCCTCAAGCTCGAAGCCATGGGCGTGAAGATCGATACGCTTAGCCCCGAGCAGGTGAAGTACCTGGGCTCCTGGGAAGAGGGCACCTAGTTGATTTAGATTGACGATTTTAGATTTTTGATTTGAGATTGAGCCTCGTGGATGGATGTCCGCGAGGCTTTTTTGTCTCAGAGCCATATTGTTATGTAAATGGGGAGGATGCCTCCCTGCTTTATGGCTGGATTCGCATGAGAAAGTTTTTAGTTCAATTGAACAGAACCAACAGTCCCAGCCAGGGAGATTTCGCCTTCCTCGCCCAGGCTCACTGAAATCATCCGGCAGTCCGTCTGCTTTATACCTCGATCTGTATTTCTGCTCCTTCTCTTTGACGGGTTATAATAAAATAGACAAACGCACTCTAATTTGTTTGATGGCCCGCCTAGCGTAAATCAATTTATCCATTTCGCAAGCTGGATGACGAGCTGAGAAAAGCCATGGAGATATTTACTTGAATCACCCGGGGGACCTGAGAATGATCGATCAAAGCTCCAGGACTGAAAGTGAGGATTGGCCGTGAAAATACAAACATTTCTGATTGCAGGTACGATCCTATTGCTGGCTGTAAGTTCTGCGTGCATCTCTCCGACTGTTGCGGTGGAGGCGCCTACCCAGGATGCCCCCACCCCGGTTGTTCTGCCCACCCTCACTGCAACAGAGGCGACTGCCACGGAAGTGGTTCCTGTAACGGGCCACTTAACGAAGCCTGCTGATGCCGTGCCCCGGCCGGTCAAGACAATGGATGATGTCGTCTCCTCCACAATCGGCGCACCTTATGGTGATTCATACAAGCTCAACCGGTTCGAACGTCCCTTTTTACAGGATATGACTTATGTGGCAGACCTTGATATTTCCCAGTTTTCAATAAGCGAAGACCAGGACTGGTATTATGTTTCCCTCCAGCTGGCAGGCAGTGATCCCAATAATGCCCTGGAAATTCACTATGGGGTTGAGATCGATCTGAATGCCGATGGGGGCGGTGATTTCCTCATTTGGACCCGGCCGCCTTTCACAACTCAATGGAGTACCACGACTGTCCAAGTCTTTCAGGATTCCAACGGCGATACTGCCGGCCCGTCAGCCGTCGAGGCGGATGCGGCCTCGAACGGAAATGGCTATGATACATTAATCTTCGATGGCACAAGGACGGATAACTCTGATCCGGACCTGGCCTGGGTGCGCCTGAGTCCGGATGGGCCGGGCCTGGTGCAATTTGCATTCAAGAAACAGCTCACCGGCCCCGCTTTTATGCTAGGTGTGGTATCCGATGCGGGTTTGCGGGATGTATCGAAATACGATTATGCAGACCACATTGCCGAAGCGGAAGCCGGATCGCCTGTGAAAAACAACAAGCACTTTCCGCTGGGAACCCTGTATGCGGTTGACAATACCTGCTGGGAGGCAATTGGTTTCAAGACCACCGGCAACGAGCCCAAGCTGTGCCAGCCTGGCTTACAGACGGTCAACCCACAAAAACCTGAGGAAACTTCAACCCCGCTTGCCTGCAATCCACCCCCTGACTGCGGAGGCGGAGCCTATGACCCGAACACCTGCCAGTGTCAGTAATCCTTCGGGATCTGCCTTCCCCTCCCCTATTTCTTAAGGATGAATGGCCCCAACTGATGGAGAATCCGCAGGCCACTGAGGGCATGCCAGATCCTGTTCCGGATAGGGCTGGTCCTGAAAGTATTGTGTCCACTCCGACCGGGTCAGGTTCCGGCCGACTCTCTGGCATGTTTCTGCGATCCAGCTTTGCGGATCCAGATTCCACGCAATGAGGCTGTTATCGACACTACCTGATGCGAGCATCCTGCCATCCGGTCGAAACGCGACACTGAATACCCCTCCGGTGTGCCCATCCAGGGGCTGGCCGATGGGTAAACCGGTGGCGACGTCCCACAACATCACGGATCGATCAAATCCTCCTGAAGCCAGTGTCTTTCCATCCGGACTAAAGGCGATCGACTTGACCAGGGAGGAATGCCCGAAGAGCGGCTGTCCCAATCTCTGGCGGGTTGCCACGTCCCATAAACGGATCGTGCCATCTCCATGGCCCGAGGCAAGGATTTTTCCGTCCGGGCTGAAGGCAACGCTATAGACCGGCCCTGCCTGGGGCACAATCCGTGTGCTCACGGGTGGATGAACAGCCAGGTCCCACAAAAGGATCGTTCCATCGTCACTGCCCGAGGCCAGCATCTGTCCATTGGGATGGAAAGCCAGGCTGTTGACTGGACCAGAATGCCCTTTGAGGGCAGAGCCTGCCACCTGGAAAGTTTTCATATCCCATACAAGAATAGTACTGTCAGCGCTCCCCGAGGCAAGCTGTGTCCCGTCCGGGCTGAAGGCGATACTGTTGACCGGACCGGTATGGCCCATGAGAGGATGGCCAACTGTCTGGTGGGTTTCCAGATCCCATAAAAGGATGGACCTGTCGGCACTCCCGGAAGCAAGGAGGGACCCGTGCCGCTGAAATGCAATCGCGTCCACGGAGCCGCCATACCCGGTGAGAGGTTTGCCGATCCGCTGGAGAGTGACGGCATCCCATAATGAAATGTTGTTACTGGCGGTCCCGGCGGCCAGGATCCTGCCATCCGGGCTAAAGGCAACGCCGTTGATGCGCTTCAAGTCTGGCCTGAGGATCTGGGCGGCGGGCTGCTCTTTTGCTGTGTGCCAGACAATGATCGTACTGTCGATGCCTCCAGAGACTAGCATCCTTCCATTAGGGCTGTATACAATGGATTGGATGACGCCGATATGCCCGATAAGGGTTTCGCCAAGTGGCTGTCGGGATGCAGTGTTCCATTCGATAATGGTGCTGTCGTAGCTTGCCGATGCAAAACTTTTCCCATCCGGGCTAAAAGCAAGGCTGGTCACCCGGTTTGCATGCTCGGTCAGCGGCTCGCCGATCGGCTGGTACGAGGAAGTGTCCCAAACGATAATGTTGGTATCGTCTCCTCCCGACGCGAGAATCTTGCCATCCGGGCTGAAGGCGAGGCTGTAAACCATGCCTGCATGGCCCGTGAGCGCCTGCCCGATGGGTTGATGGGTTTCCACATCCCAAAGCGTAATGTTGCTGCTTCCGGAAGCCAGTGTCTTTCCGTCGGGATTAAAAGCGATGCAATTTACAGGGCCGGAATTGCCATCCAGGGGCTGGCCGATCCTTTCATGGAGATCCAGATCCCAAAGGACGATCGTGCCGTCCGTAGAGCCGGATGCCAGAATGGTCCCGTCCGGGCTGAACGCAACACTGCTTACCGCTCCGGAGTGACCGATGAGGGGTGCTCCCAGTGGCAGGTGGGATTTTACATCCCAGAGAATGATGGATTTGTCTGCGCTTCCGGAGGCAATGATCTCTCCATCCGGGCTGAATGCCACGCTGTTGACGGCATCCTGATGGCCTGTGAGTGGATCGCCAAGCCGTTGATAGGAAGATGCATCCCAAAGAATGATCGATTT
>JBLMZU010000186.1:0-7393 GCA_050258995.1 Bacteroidota bacterium | reverse complement strand
CGGGATGTCAACTCGTATACGCTTGGGGCGCTGGTGGAAAAGAGCGGCGGCCTGCCGGTCCATTATGGAATCATCTCGGATACTTTTGAATCCTTGCAGGAAGCTGCTGCGACGGCACTCGCCGCGTGTGACGTGATAGTCATCACGGCCGGCTCGTCTGCCTCCACCCGCGACATGACGGCCGATGTGATCCGCACGCTGGGAGCACCGGGCGTGCTCGTCCACGGGATCAATACGCGTCCCGGCAAACCGACCATCCTGGGTGTGTGCAGCGGCAAAGCCGTCATTGGTCTGCCCGGCAACCCGGTCAGCGCGCTGGTGAATGGATATTTGTTCGTCGTCCCGGTGATCGAACAACTACTGGGTGTTTTGCCGAAGCCAAGAGCAACGGTCCTGGCCCGGCTGACCATCAACCTTGCCTCCCAGGCTGGACGGGAGGATTGGTGGCCCGTAAAGTTGATCGAAACGCAGGTGTCGAATATCGTACACTTCGATGCGGATCCCATCTTTGGCAAAAGCAACCTGATCTTCACTCTTGCGGCGGCAGACGGTCTCCTCCGCATCCAACCGGATGCAACCGGATTGTCTTCCGGCGAAATCGTTGAAATCGTGCTGATCTGACCCAATCAATATTCCTCATTACAGTCCACATTTTCCCGTCGTTTTTAACAGCCATTTACGTTTAACTCATCAGGTGGATGGTAGATGTTTGAACGATTAAATGAACCTGTAGCGTTTTTCCTGCTCATCATGAGCATTATCCTGGTCACGCCCCTGCTCTCGGAGCGCGTCAAGCTGCCGGGCATTGTGGGCATCATCCTTGGCGGCATGCTGATCGGACCGCATGTATTTGGTCTCATCCAGGCTGGCGACCGCATGCAGTTCCTGGCGACGATCGGCCTGGTGTATCTCATGTTCAGTGCCGGCCTTGAAGTGGATATCAACCAGTTCAACCGCGTTCGAGGACGGTCGCTGGTTTTTGGCTTCTTTACATTTCTATTGCCGCAGTTGATGGGGATGGGCCTCGGCTATTTGCTGGGCCTCGAGCCGTTGGGGATGATCCTGCTCGGCTCTGCGTTTGCCTCCCATACGTTGATTGCTTTCCCCATTCTCACCCGCCTTGGGATCACGCGTAACCAGGCGGTTGCAGTCACCACGGGCGCAACCGTTCTCACGGATATTGGTGCGTTTATTATCCTTGCTGTGGTTTTGGGCGCGCAGTCGGGCAGCCTGCGGGTCGGTTATTTTATCCAGCTCTTTATCCTGCTCACCGCATTTGCCACACTGATCGTTCTGGGCCTGCCGCGCCTGGGGAAACTCTTCTTTCAGCGGTTCCACGGCCGGGCGGTCGAATTCCAATTTGTGGTTGTTGCCCTGTTTGTGGCTGCGCTGGGAGCCGAGTTGATCGGCGTTCATGAAGTCGTGGGGGCCTTCCTGGCCGGGCTGGCCATTAATGCCACCCTGCCGCGTCACAGCCCCGTCAAGGGTCATGTCCTTTTTATTGGCGAGGCATTTTTCATCCCTGTCTTTTTGCTGTACAGCGGCATGATCACGGACCCATTTTCCTTCCTGAAGAATAACCAGACAATCCTGGTTGCCGTCGGCGTGACGATCGTGGCCTATGTCTCGAAATTTATCGCGGCCTTTATCACCGCCCGGATTTTCAAATATACAAAATCCGAGCTCTGGACAGTCTATGGCCTTTCACATGCCCAGGCAGCGGTCACCATCCCGACCTTGATCATCGGCCTGGACCAGGGACTTTTCAATACCACGATCTTTAACGCGGCCATCCTGATGATCCTGCTCACCTCGATCACCTCGCCCCTGCTCGTGCAGCGCTTCGGCCCGGGACTTCAAACCAGTTCTGAGGAGGAGAAACCTTTACCTCTCTTCGACCGGATTCTGGTGCCGGTCATTAACCCATCGGCGCAGGAGCAGTTATTGGGACTGGCAACCCTGCTGGCCAAAACCAACAATGGAAAGGTCTTTGCTGTGAGTGTGGCAAAGGATGTGGGCGAGCAGGCAAAAAACCTGGCTGTCACCCGGGAGGTGCTTGGACGGATCGATCATGTGATGGGCGATCCGGAAGCCGCGATCGAGCTGATCCCGCGCCTGGATGTCACCTCCGCCCAGGGGATCCTGCATACTTCCGTTGAGGAGAACGCCACAATCATTTTGATGGGCTGGCGCGGCAAGCGGACACTTCGAGACTCCCTGCTGGGTTCGGTGATTGACGATGTGGTCTGGGGTTCCGATACTCCCGTCATCGTAGGGAAGCTGCCTATGCCCTTGAATGGTACGCAACGAGTTGTTTTCTTGCTACCGCCGAAAGCTGTCCCTCAGGTTGTACTTGGCCGCATGTTGGAAGCCAATCTGCTCCTGGCAAAAGCGCTGAACGTGCCTCTGCTCGTCCGGGCCGATGAAAGTTACAACAAGTCCATTCATGAACTGCTGGTGATGCATAAAACCGATCAGCCAGTCGCTGTGGATGTTCTGACGAATGGCCATGGCAAGCCGGCAGCCCTGGAGCAGGAAAGCATGAGCAGCTTTGTCGTTGTCCCCGGTTTCGGGTCACGCAAGCGTGTCGCCGATACACTCGGGCACCTTCCAGAACAACTCGCCGCTTCCTTTGATGGAAACGTGGCGATTCTTCATTTCGATAAATGATTTTTATTTCATCCAGGGGAGTTTTTCCAGGTCTACAGTCCCGCCGCTCAGCAGGATGCCAACCTGCAGGCCACGCAGATCGATTTTCTCCTCCCATACAACACCAACCGGGACGGCTGCAGATGGCTCGATAACGATCTTGACGCGTTCCCAGACAAACTTCATCGAGTCGATGATCCCTTGTTCGCTCACGGTCACGATCTGTTCCACACAGCGCTGAATGATGGGAAAGGTCAGCGTTCCCAGGGAGGTAAGCAATCCGTCGGCGATCGTTTTTGGATGGACAGAGGGGAGGATCTCGCCTGCCTCGATCGAGCGGCAGGCATCATCGGCCATTTCAGGTTCTGCAGCGATCACGCGGATCCCAGGCTTTGTTCCAATTGCTGCAATGGCTGTTCCGCTGATGAGTCCGCCTCCGCCCACGGGTGCAATGATCACATCCAGGCCCGGCACCTCCTCCAGCAGTTCCAGCGCGGCCGTACCCTGGCCGGTGATGACGCGCTCATCGTTATATGGATGCACGACGTTTGCACCGGTCTCGAGCCGGATCCGTTCCAGGGTGCTTTCGCGGGCCTCGAGCGTCGGCTCACAAAATGTGATCTGGCCGCCATAGCCGGCTACTGCATTTTTCTTCACGGCTGGTGCGTTGTTCGGCATCACAATATAGGCCGGGATGCCGCGCATCCTGGCTGCCAGGGCAAGGGCCTGGGCATGATTTCCCGAAGAGTGCGTGCATACTCCACGGGCCGCAGCCTCATCGCTGAGAGAGAATACTGCATTTGAGGCGCCCCGGAATTTAAAGGCTCCCACTTTTTGCATGTTCTCACATTTGAGAAAAATCCTGGCGCCCACCTTTTGATCCAAACTTTCATTGGTCAACACGGGCGTTCGGTGGATATAGGGTTTGATTCTTTGGGCAGCCTGCTGGATATCGGCGAGAGAAGGGGACATGTTTTATTCCTTTGATTCAATATCCTTTTTCAAAATCCACAACATACTTCAGCGGTTTGCCTTCGATATAAAGTTGATAGTTTTCAAGAAAGACCCGCGTAATATCTTCGGGATAGCTGATCGCCGACGTGTGATAGGTCATGTACAGATTGGGAGTATTCCAAAAGAAATGCTCCTGGGGTAAAGGCTCCTGATCGAAGACATCCAAAACCGCCGCGGCGAGCCGGCCTTCGCGCAGGGCTTTTTCCAGGGCAGGCTCGTCCACAGCATTGCCGCGCCCGACATTGACGAAGACCGCATGGCTGGGAAGCACGGCCAGCAGGGACTCATCCACGATCCTGTTCGTGTCTTGGGTTCGAGGCAGGACACAGACCAGGTAATCGAGACCCTCGGCAAATTGAAGCAATTCATTGCCGTGATAATACCGGTCCACCTGATCGCTTGTCTCGCTTTGCCTCGTAAATCCTCGTACCTTCATCGCAAAATGTTTTGCGGTTTCTGCCAGCTGAGCCCCGATCGATCCGACGCCGAGCAGGCCGATGGTCTTGCCGCGCAGCACGCCTGGGTCGGTTCGTTGCCATTTCTGGTTTCGCTGTGCCTCCATGCGCGCAAGCATTTTTTTCTCGAAGAAAAGCAGATACCCGAACACAAATTCCGACATCAGCTCCCCAAAGACACTCCGGGCGTTGGTCAGCACATAGTCGCGGCGCTGGGCCGGATCCACCAGCGGCTCGACGCCCGCGTAGATGGACTGGATCCACTTCGCCTGGGCGAGACGCGGCAGCACGTCCCGGATCATTTTCGGCTCCCCAAGCACAATCTCAGCTTGCGTATAGTCACTTGTCAATTGTAAATCCGCTGGATTTTCTTTTTCGATCAGAGCGTGGTATTCGTCTGCATCACGGGACAGGATGATCAATTTCGGCATGGCCTGGATTATATCCGGGCAGGAGTAGAATCATGCCGCAATCAATGATCTGGAAGAAGGAGATTGGCAGCATGTCTATTGTTAGCTTTGCACCCGCATTTTCACAGAACGATGCACTGCGGATCATAAAAGAACTGTACGGCCTGGATGGGGAAATGGGAATGCTTCCAAGTGAACGTGACCAAAATTTCCTTGTAGGCTGCAAAACGGGCGAGCGGTTTGTTTTGAAGATCGCTAACGCAATGGAGGAATACGCGATGCTCGATGCGCAGAACCAGGCAATGGCGCATGTTGCCAAGGCCGGAAATCTTCTTCCAAACATCATTGTTTCTCAAAACGGTAAAGCGATCGAAACTGTTGATGGTCGGGATGGAAGAGCCCACTATGCGCGGCTGGTGACGTATCTGCCGGGGACGCCAATGGGGAGTGTAAAGCGTCATTCGCCGGAATTGTTTTTTGGCCTTGGAGAAAAGCTTGCCCGGTTGGATCTGGCCCTGCAGGGATTCGACCACCCCGCTTTGCACCGCGACTTTTATTGGGATTTTGCCAACGGACTCAGAATCGTCCGGAAAAATACAAAACTGATAGAGGATAAAGAATTGCGCGGCATGGTGTCTTCCCTCACAAGCGACTTTGAGCAACTCACTGCTGCCCTGCTGCCAGACCTGAGGAAAAGCTCCCTCTATAACGACGCCAACGATTTCAACATCCTGTTGGGTGGGGGAGAGGATATTTATTCAAAGAATCAATCTGTGGCCGGATTTATCGATCTGGGGGACATGGTGCATGGGGCAACAATTAGTGACCTGGCGATTGCGGCGGCGTACGCCATCCTCGATAAGCCGCAGCCACTCGCAGCAGCGGTGGACGTCGTAAAAGGATATCACTTGGTATTTCCACTGATGGAAAACGAGCTGGGTGCCCTGTTCGGCATGATCACCATGCGCCTATGTATGAGCGTCTGCATTGCAGCAGAACAGCAGAGGAGCCAGCCTGGAAATGAATACCTCGGGGTCAGCCAGGGCTCGATTCGCCGCACACTTCCCCGGTTGATGAAGATCCATCCCCGTTTCGCAGAGGCAATGTTCCGTGAGGCTTGTGGGTTTGCCCCCTTCGTGTCCTCGCACAGGAGCATGGAATGGCTGCAGAAAAACGCATCCTCCTTCGGGCAGGTTTTACCGTTCGACCTGCAATCCGAGGCACCCCTGGTGCTTGACCTGGGGATCGGGAGTCCGCTCCTGCATGGAAACCCCCTGGAAAATAGCGAAGCCTGTCTGACCCCCCGGATTAATGAGTTGATGCGCAAAGCGGGCGCACGAGTTGCAGTGGGTCAGTACGATGAAGCTCGTTATCTGTATGTCTCACCCGCGTTCGCGAACGGCAATGGCCCCACCGACGAGACACGGACCGTGCACCTCGGCCTGGACCTGTTCGTGGAGCCTGGCACGCCTGTCCATGCGCCGCTGGATGGACGGGTGGCTGCCCTCGCAGAAAATGCTTCGCCTCAGGATTACGGACCGGTCGTCGTGCTGGAACATAAAATTGATAACGATCATTCCTTTTACACCCTATACGGACATCTGAACCGGAAATCCCTTTCGAAACTAAAGGTCGGACAGAAAATTCATCATGGACAGAAATTTGCGAAGGTTGGCAAAGCGAAAGTGAACGGCGGCTGGACTCCCCATTTGCATTTTCAGGTCATCAACGATCTTCTGGACCTGGGTACGGACTTCCCAGGCGTTGCGATGCCCAGCCAGCGCAACGTGTGGCTGAACCTGTGCCCGGATCCCAACCTGATCCTGGGAATTCCGAAGCATGTTTTCCCGGAGCCTGCCCCAACCAAAGCCGCGACCCTGGCGGCGCGCCGCAGGAGGATGGGTGGTAATGTAAGTATTTCCTACCGCTCCCCGCTGAAGATCATGCGCGGCTGGATGCAGTATTTGTACGATGAAGAAGGCCGGAAATATATTGACGCCTATAACAATGTTGCCCACGTCGGGCATTGCCATCCGCGGATCGTGGAGGCGGCAGGCAGGCAGACCGGTGTGCTGAACACCAACACGCGCTACCTGCATGACAATATCATCCGCTATGCGGAGAGGCTGACGTCCCTGCTGCCTGAAGGTCTGGAGGTCTGTTACTTTGTCAATTCCGCCAGTGAAGCCAATGAGCTGGCGTTAAGACTGGCTCGCGCTTACACCTCTCAAACGGATATGGTCGTCCTGGAAGCCGCCTACCACGGGAACACGACGGGAATGATCGACATCAGTCCCTATAAACATAATGGCCCGGGCGGCAAAGGTGCGCCGGGCTGGGTGCATGCGGTCCCAATCCCGGATGTGTTTCGGGGGATGTATAAGGCAGATGATCCCAGGGCCGGAGAACGATATGCAGCGCATGTAAAACAAGCCATCGATGGATTGAAAGCCCAGGGGAAGGGGCTGGCCGGTTTTATGGCAGAGTCACTTCCCAGTGTTGGCGGACAGATCGTTTTCCCGGCGGGATATCTTCCCGATGTCTACCGGTATGTTCGCCAGGCCGGAGGGCTATGTATTGCGGATGAGGTGCAAACAGGGTTTGGACGGGTCGGGTCGCATCTGTGGGGCTTTGAGATGCAGAATGTCGCTCCTGATATTGTCGTGTTGGGAAAGCCGATCGGGAACGGTCATCCGCTTGCCGCGCTGATCACAAGGCGCGAGATCGCGGAGGCCTTCGACAATGGCATGGAATATTTCACAACCTTTGGTGGGAATCCGGTCTCATGCGCAGTGGGTCTGGCCGTGCTAGACGTGCTCCAGGAGGAAGGTTTACAGGCTCACGCAGCCAATGTCGGCGAACTTT
>JBLMZU010000185.1:0-5602 GCA_050258995.1 Bacteroidota bacterium | reverse complement strand
CGCCGAGCTTCTTGGCAAGCCAGTCGGCGGAGGTCTTGGCCCATTCCTTCTGGTCAATACCGACATTGTAGACGCCGGGGACATCCAGTTCCTGGTCGACTGAAATGACGATGATGCCCTTGTCCAGTGCTTCCTGGAGGGTGGCATTCAAACCGCTGACATCGCCCGGGTTCACCAGGATGACATCCACGTTCTTGGCCATCAGGTTCTGCAGCTGCTGGATCTGGCCGGCGGTGTCGGTGTCAGCGGACTCGATTACCAGGTCGGTGGTGATGCCCTGCTTCTTGTATTCTTCATTGACATCCTTGAGTTCCTGGATCATCTGCGTGCGGTATTCGCTGCTGATGAACGGGTTGGAGATACCGATCGTGAACTTCTTCTGCTCCGCGGGTGCCTGTGTGGCGGCGGGAGCTTCGGTTTTCGCCGGCGGCTGGGTAGCGACCGGGGCAGTCGTGGGAGCCGGGGCGGGAGCTCCACAAGCTGCAAGCATGGAAATGATGGTGATCGATACGAGCAGCATCAAAACGAACTTCTTGCTTTTACTAGACATGATTTTTCTTCTCCTTACAAAGGTGGGTTGAGGTTGAAGGTCGAAGCATTGGAAAGTTTCTCGTGTGCGAACCTCCTTTTCGTTTTATATGACAGAATGCAGATCGTCTTCAATGACAAACAGATAATCCAGTGCCAGAGCGATGGCACCGGTAACACCCGCGTCGGATCCCATGTTCGAAAATTTAATGGATAAGTGCGTGGTTGCGAGTGGAAGAGAGCGATGAAGCACCGCCCTGCGAATGGCAACCAGCAGATGGTTCCCGAAGTTAGCAATTCCACCACCGATAAAAATATGGCTGGGGTTAAAGAAGTTGACAAGGCTGGCAAGCACGTCCCCGACCATCATGCCGCTGGCCCGGATGATGTCGAGAGCGGCCTGGTCCCCTTCTCGGCAGGCTGCGTTGACATCCTCCGGGCGCAGGATGCCTCCATTTGCAGCCCGCATCTGACTCAGGATGAGGCTGGTTCCATTTTGAGCGGCCTCTTCTGCCTTTGCGGCGATCGCCGGTCCCGCAGCCAGGGCCTCCAGGCATCCTTTATTCCCGCACGTGCACAGGGGGCCGTTCTTATCCACGCAGATGTGCCCAATATCGCCCGCACAACCATCGCCGCCGCGATGGATCCTGCCGTTGGAAATAATCCCGGCACCGATCCCCGTTCCGATTTTTACAAAGATGAAGTGATCGATTCCCAGGCCTTCACCCGCCCTCTGCTCGCCCAAAGCCATGATGTTGACATCGTTGTCAACGACGACAAATGCTGATGGAAAGGCTTCCTTGAAAAAATTGCGGATCGGAAAATTCTCCCACTCCGGCATTAATGGAGGTGCCACCAGAACGCCCCGGGCGAAATCCACAGGGCCGGGCACGCCGATGCCGATCCCCAGGAATTGATCCGTGGCGATTCCCAGGATCGAAGCCTGTTCCTGCATCAGGCTGACACAGGCATTCAACAAAGTTTCCGGGCGGTTGCGCACATCCGCCGCCTGGGTCCCACGCTGAACGATCTTGCCGGTCAGATCTGCGATGGCAACATCCACACTGGTTGCACCGATATCCACCCCCACCATATATCCCAGATGCGTATTGATCTTTAGGAGTCTTGGTTTGCGTCCACCATTGGAAATACCATCCCCCACCTCTTCAAGATACCCTTTGCTGACCAGGCTGCGGATTTCCTGGGAAGCCTTTGCCTTGGACCAACCGGTGATGTCGGAAATCTCGGTACGCGAAATGGAACCCTGCTTCCGTAACGCCCGCATAACTTCAGCTTCCGCTGAATTCACCACAATTGGGGCAACATTTCCGGAGAGCCTTGCACCTGTTGAAGAGGAATGACGCATCGAAGGAATACCGGGTCCAAGTCTTGTGTAAAGTTACACAAGCGTATAGAGTTCATTATAGCGACCCGGCTTTGTAAATACAATAGCCAAATACCGATTAAAAAATAAGAACTTCGTTCAAAAAGCGAACGAAGTTCTTTAATTCCTGGCGGTTATTGGAAAATCTGGGAGACTTTGCCCGTCTTTTTATCCTTCAGGATTACTTTCAAGCGACCATCGGGCATTTTTTCTTCCTTGATCAGGTAGTGCTCCGCATCATAATCCTTCAAACCTGCATTTTCCTGATTAACCGGGCCGTCGCGCCACTCCTTGACCTCGATCGGTTCCCATTTTTTGCTTTCCGCCGCCTTATAACAGGCATCCATGATGGTATTGACAATGTAGCCGTCGTAGAAGGTCTCCATGGGTCGGGTGCCCCTGTCCAGGGAGTTGAACATATCCATGAACATCGACACGTAGCCCAGGGCACCAACTTCGTCCCCCACCGGGAAGAGCCAGCCGGTATCGCCTTCCGCTTTTTCAGCGACATAACCGCCCTGGCCAATTCCGGTGAACATCTCAAAGCCGGTCCGCATCCAGTGGTTTAGCCAGACGGTGCCATCGGTGCCGGCGACCTCGTCGCGCAGATCCATCCCGCCGCGGAACGTCCAGCTGACCTCGAACTGGCCGATCGCACCGTTCTCATAGCGGACCAGGCCGACGGCGTGATCCTCCGCTTCGATCGGATGGACCTGCGTATCGGCCCAGCAGGTCACCTCCAGCGGACGGATTCCCTTGCCGATAAAATTGCGGGCAATTTCGATACAGTGACAGCCCATGTCCACGATCGCGCCGCCGCCCGAAAGCTCCTTGGTCCAGAACCAGTCACTGTGGGGACCACCGTGGGTCTCGCGGGATCGCGCCCACAGGACCTTGCCAAGTGCGCCCTGGCGTGCTGCCTGGAGCGCCTTCAATGTCTTTGGCGTGTAGACCAGGTCTTCCAGGTAGCCATGGAACACGCCCGCCCTCTCTACAGCTTCCAGCATCTCCAATGCCTCGGGGCCGCTGATGGCCAGCGGCTTGGTGCACAGAATGGACTTTCCTGCTCCGGCTGCCAGCAGGACAGCCTCTTTATGAAGATAATTGGGAATGCCGACAATGACGGTATCGATCTCCGGATCCTGTATGGCCGTGGCCATATCGTCCGTACAGCGCGAAATCCCGAATTCCTCGGCAAACTTCTTCGCGTTTTCCAGTTTGCTCGAGCAAACGACCTTGATCTCATCCTTCCCCCGAAAATTTTGCAGGCTCATCGTATAGAAGCGGCCGATCAGGCCTGTTCCCAACAGGGCAATCTTGTGCATGGGTGACTCCTTGTGGTCAAGATGTAAAAATTATACCCTTTCGGGGCACTCCATATAGTAGTGCATTTCACAAGTCAATTCTTGCAGCCAGCCTGACAACAAGATAGAATGCTTTTCATGAAATTTCCATCGAGGACTCTATGACGATTAACAAACTGAATCCACGCCAGCGTGTGAAAATCGCCCTATCGCACGAGGAGCCGGACCGTGTACCGGTTGCCCTGGGAGGCGGACCCTATGGCTTGGTGGATGACCTGTACTTGCGCCTGGTCAAACATCTAGGACTGGGGAAACCCATCCCGCCCTTTCGGACGGGACACAGCATCTCCTACATGGACGACCGTCTGCTGGAGGTTCTCGGCACAGATGTGCGCTACTGCTGGCCGGGCCTGCTGCCGAACAGCCCGGTGCACCCTGGCGAGGATGAAAATACCTTCTACGATTCCTACGGCCAGGTCTGGAAGCGCGCCCTGCCCTATTACTACACCGGGGAGGGAATCCTGAAGGACGCTTCCGGGATTGATGAGATCGACTCCCGCGTCCGTTGGCCTGACCTGAAAGATCCGCGCTGGACACAGGGAGTAGCCGAGCGGGCGCGCCTGCTTCAGGAGCAGACGGATTATTTCGTTGTAATGCGCATGGTGGCATCGCATGGACCCTTCCAGACCGCCTGTGACCTGCGCGGCACCGAAAATTTCCTGATGGACATGGGTCTCCATCCCGAGTTCGCCCATGCCCTGCTGGACAGGATCACCACATCCATCGAAGGCCTGCTGCGACTCGCCATGCGGGCGGGAGGCAGGTATTTTGATATGATCGAGCTGCCCGGCGACGACTATGCAGGGAACAACAATCTGCTGATCTCTCCTGCCATGTTCCGCACGTTCGTCAAGCCGTGCATCGAGCGGATGGTCAGGGTGATCAAGGAACATGATCCCAACGTAAAGGTGATGCTGCACAGCGACGGTGCGATCGCAAAACTGATCCCGGAGTTCATCTCCCTGGGTGTGGACGTCATTCACCCGCTCGAGCCGTTACAGGCTATGGATCTGGCTGCGATCAAACAGCAGTTCGGCGCGCAGGTCTCCTTCCTGGGCGGGATCGATATCTCCCACGCCATGCCCGGGACGCGCCAGCAGGTGATCGCCGAGACGAAGCTGCGTCTCTCACAGCTCGCTGCCGGAGGAGGCTATATCCTGGCTCCTTCCAACCATTTACAGGCCGACGTCCCGGCAGAGAACGTCATCACTTTGTATGAGACCGCCCGGGAGCTCGGTGAATATCCCATCAAGATTTGATCTTTTCACAGGTAGGCCATGTCAAATGCTTCTTTAGATTACATCAGCCAGGCCACGGCGATACTGGAGCGTATCCAATTCACCCAGATGGATGCCATCGAGCGCGCGGCCGAGCTTTGCGCACAGACCATCGCCGGAGATGGACTCGTCCATCTCTTCGGCACGGGTCATTCGCGCATCTTCGTCGAGGAGATGTTCCCGCGTCATGGGAGCTTTCCCGGCTTCCACCCGATCGTAGAGCTGTCGCTTACGTATCACAACCTGGTGGTCGGCTCGAATGGACAGCGCCAGGCCATGTTCCTCGAGCACGTCGAGGGGTTCGGCCAGGTCATCCTGCGTAATTTCGTTTTCAGTCCACCGGATTGTTTTCTGCTCTTCTCGAACAGCGGCATTAACGAAGTCGTCGTGGATGTCGCCCTCGAAGCGAAGCGGCTCGGCATGCCGGTCATTGTCGTGGTCTCTGTGGATCACTGTACCGCCTCACCCGCCAATCACAGCAGCGGAAAAAAGCTGATCGATATTGCCGACATCGTCATCGACAACTGCACGCCCGCCGGCGACGCCCTGGTGCGGATCCCCAATCTCGAAGACCCGGTCGGACCCGGTTCCACGATCGGCGCAGCGGCGGTCACCAACGCGCTTAAATGCTCCATCGCCCAAAAGCTGACCGAGCGCGGCAGGCCGCCGATTGTGCTCACCAGCAGTTACTTCATCGGCAGTGAAGCCAGCAAGCAGCGCTTCGACGAGTGCTACGATGACTACCGGGCCCGAATCCAGAAAGTGTACGGCTGCCGATGAACCGGCTCCAGGACAAGGTGGCCGTCGTCACCGGCGCCGGGAGCGGGATCGGGCAAGCCACCGCACAACGATTCATGGAAGAAGGCGCACAGGTGGTTGGGTTTGATCTCCATCCATCCGGCGCAAATACCCTGCGCGTCGACGTGACTTCCGCCCTGGATGTTGAAACTGCCCTCCAGAATGTGTTTGGCAGGTATGGCCGGCTGGACATCCTGGTCAACGTGGCCGGCGGGAGCGGACGCAAATGGGGAGACGGACCGACCGATACA
>JBLMZU010000184.1:0-15694 GCA_050258995.1 Bacteroidota bacterium | reverse complement strand
TTCTTCGTTGATTGGATGAGGTACTGCAACCATCTTACACATTCGGAAAATGATCCCCCAATTCTGTTTCAGTGGATTTCCTTTTGCTGCACTTAAGCCACCTTTGTTGAAATCTTTCTTGAAATCACGGGATTCCCGTATACTCGGTGATTAAGGTGAGCGATCTCGTTCAAGTCCCATGGGGACCGACTTATTTCACCGGAACAAGAGGCAGAATATGAGCGCACAAATCGTTGAAGCGCAGAAGGCGGAGCCCATCCGCTGGCAGCCAATCGTTGCAAAATACGCGAAACCAGACATGAGATGCAGTCTCTGGCAGGTGGCGAATACAGTGATCCCGTATGTCCTCCTGTGGGGCTTGATGGCCTGGAGTGTTCATATCTCCTATTGGATCACGCTCGGGCTGGCCTTCCTGGCGGCGGGCTTTCTGATGCGGACCTTCATCATCTTCCACGACTGTGGGCACGGCTCGTTCTTCAAGTCGAAAAAAGCCAATGATATCGTGGGCAGCATCACAGGTTTTTTGAACTTCACACCTTATTACCGCTGGAAGCACGATCATGCGATCCACCATGCCACAGCCGGCGACCTCGACCGGCGCGGTGTGGGTGACGTGTACACGATGACTGTCCGGGAATACCTTGAATCGCCGTGGTGGCGAAAGGCGGGTTACCGGGTCATGCGCAATCCGTTTTTCTTGTTTGGTATTGCTCCGCTGGCGGTCTTCCTGATCACACAGCGGATCCCCGTCGCCTGGCAGGGCAAACGCGAGCGTGCCAGCATCTGGTGGACGAATCTTGCCCTGGTCGTTGTGATCGGTTTGCTGTGCTGGCTGCTGGGTTGGAAGACATTCGTTAAAGTGCAGTTGCCGATCATTTGGATCTCTTCTACAGTCGGGATCTGGCTTTTCTATGTTCAGCACAACTTCCTGCCCAGTTACTGGGAACGACACGCGGACTGGGAGTTTGCAAAAGCGGGACTGCAGGGCAGCTCCTTTTACAAGCTCCCGGCGCTCCTGCAGTGGTTCAGCGGGAATATCGGCTTTCATCATATTCATCATTTGAGTCCCAAGGTCCCCAACTACAATCTGCCTAAATGCCATGAAGAGAATCCCCTGTTCCAGGTCCGGCCACTGACCATACGGGCAAGCCTCAAATCGATCTCAATCCGTTTGTACGATGAGGAGAGAAAGATGTTGGTCGGTTGGGATGCGTTGAAGCTTTACAAGGCGCAAAAGGCAGAGGCAACCTAAACGCTTCCATTCCGGAAAATGCCATCGGAAGCGGAATAAATGGGACCTGGTGAGGTCGTGTAGATGGGCTGGATCGAAGTCGCTTTGTCCTGCCTCCACGATATTGCCCGTCTCCATTGCTACCAGCATTCTTTGGACGCCTTTATGTAGCTTTCTCCAGAAAAACTTTCCTAATATTAATCCCTAAATTGGATAATTCCTGTATACTTTGGTCAGTTGCCATGTAAATCCGTCTAGATGTTCAAAAGTTCGGGTTTTCAATCGATTTTTTCGTAAGTGGGGATATATTATTTCAACCAAAGGAACGGAAGGTATCCCGTGAGTACAAACTTAAAAGAATCTCAAAAAGCGGAAGAAATCCGCTGGCAGCCGATTGTTGCCAAATACGCAAAACCCGATCTGAAGCGCAGCCTCTGGCAGGTGGCCAATACACTGATCCCCTATTTTGTTTTGTGGGGCTTGATGATCTGGAGCAGCCAGTACTCCTACTGGATCACGCTGGGACTTTCAATCTTCGCCGCCGGGTTCCTGATGCGGACCTTCATCATCTTTCACGACTGTGGGCACGGTTCGTTCTTCAAGTCAAAGAGGGCCAATGACTGGGTCGGCAGGATCACCGGCTTTTTGAATTTTACACCCTACTATCGCTGGAAGCACGATCATGCGATCCACCACGCCACGGCCGGTGATCTTGACCGGCGCGGCACCGGGGACGTGTATACGATGACGATCAAGGAATATCTCGCCGCCCCGTGGTGGATGAAGACCGGCTACCGCATCATGCGCAATCCGTTTTTCCTGTTCGGCGTGGGTCCACTGGCCGTTTTCCTCCTGACCCAGCGCATCCCGGCCGCTTCCCAGGGCAGGCGGGAACGTGCCAGTGTCCTGTGGACGGATTTCTTCCTGGTCGTCGTCATCGCCTTGATGTGCTGGCTGATCGGTTGGAAGACCTTTCTAATGATCCAGCTGCCGATCATCTGGATCTCTTCAACGATCGGGATCTGGCTTTTCTACGTCCAGCACAACTTTGACCCCACGTACTGGGATCATCACGAAGGCTGGGAGTTTGTAAAGGCGGGTCTGCAGGGAAGCTCCTTTTACAAGCTTCCCCTGATCCTGCAATGGTTCAGTGGGAATATCGGTTTTCATCACATCCACCATCTCAGCGCGAAGATCCCCAACTACAATCTGCCCAGGTGCTATTACGAAAATTCCCTGTTCCATGTAACACCCCTGACCATACGAGCCAGCCTCATTTCGCTCACGCTGCGGCTGTATGATGAAGAGCAAAAGATGCTGGTCGGTTGGGATGGGCTCAAGCGTTACCGGACTCGGGAAGTGGAAATAATCAACAGCTGATACAGAAAAGGCGCAGGCCCAGATATCGATATGTCACATACCAGCGGGGACTGAATTAATTCTATCGTTCTGGCAACAACATCTAAAAAGGCCCATGGATCCAACCTGGGCCTTTTTCTCATAAGTTATGTCTTCCCCCATGCGACTCACCAGCGTGCCATATTTTGGCGTCAAAATATCCTGGCGAACTGGATGATCACAAGAACCGAAGCAGTTGACATCAACCAATCGCGCCCGGCATGAATTTCCGAAGATCGTGGAATGCAAGCCAATTGACAGCCAAAAGCAAAACACTTGCTGCTATCATGCGTATGGTGCTTTTGTGAAACAGAGAGGGCCTGCCAAAGCCAGGCTCACTTTTGAAAGGAGATCAACTATGTTCGAAGGTTTCAAGCTATCCATGGTTGATATTGGCGATGCTGTGCTCCGCGTACGGCACGGCGGCGACGGTCCGCCTCTTTTGCTCCTGCACGGACATCCGGAGACGCACGTGATGTGGCATAAGATCGCGCCGCTCCTCGCCCGGGACTTTACAGTCATCGCCGCGGACCTGCGCGGCTATGGGCAGAGCAGCAAGCCTGCCTCCACGCCCGATCATTTTCCCTACTCAAAGCGTGTGATGGCGATGGACCAGATCGCTCTCATGGGACACTTCGGCTTCGATGAATTTTCCATCGTGGGTCACGACCGCGGCGGACGCTGCGCCTACCGTATGGCACTCGACCATCCGAACCGTGTGCGCAAGCTGGCCGTCCTCGATATCATCCCGACCGGCGAAGCCTTTTGGCGGACGAACATGGACTTCGCCATGGGCTACTGGCACTGGTTCTTCCTATCGCAGCCCGAGGATTTTCCTGAAAAGATGATCAACGCCAACCCGGAGAATTACTATTTTCGAAAGGGCAGGGAAAGGTTTGATCCGGAAGCATTGGCAGATTACCTGGAAGCTGTCCATAACCCGGAGACCATCCATGCCATCTGCGAAGACTACCGCGCGGCTGCCACAATCGATACACAGCTGGATGCGGCCGACCGGGGGAAACGAAAAATATCCTGTCCCACGCTTGTGTTGTGGGGATCGCAGACGGAACTGAATGAATGGTATGACGTCCCTGCCATCTGGCGCGATTGGGCGCAGGATGTGCAGGGCCACGCAATCGACTGTGGACACTATCTCGCCGAGGAAGCGCCGGAGGAAACATACGCCGCCTTACATACTTTTCTCACTCAATAAGCCGACTTCATACGATATGAAATAAACATAACGCACCCCGAATTTAATCCTTCTTTATTTTGGCTATCGATAAACAATGAAAGAGACGACCCAATGTTCGGGTCGGCTCCTCTTTTTCGCCATTACAGGCTCATCGCCAAAGACCGCCAACCACGGGCACCAAGGCATGGAGTATTTCATTGTTTTTCTCGGTGTCTCTGTGGTTCATTCCTTAAGTTTGTGGTTAATCATGTTTATCTCCGGAAGGGAGTCAATTTCGCAATTGTCTTGCCCTTCCAAAAAATGCAAAAGCGATCAGGGCCAGCGAGAAGGGAATGAAGAATTCAGGCCGTCCATTCGTCTGTGCGCCGATGAAATCCAGGCCGGGGACCTTGTTCAGCGGACCCAGGTACCAGAGCGAGACATAGACGATCTCGAAGGGCTTGCTGCTGCCGCTCCATACGCCCAGTGCAAGGGCCAGGGATGGGATGAACAATGCGCCGGAGAGAAAGGCCAGCAAGCCAACCGTGTCACCGCCGATCATGAACTTCAAGGCTGCGCCGCTGCCCATGAGCAGGACGACGATGAAACCGGCAAGCCATTGAGCCGGTAGCTGACGCCACAAGGGAGAGGCGGAGGAAAACGCAATCTGCCGCATGTTGAATCGAGCCTCCCGGTTGCCGATGGGAGAGACCAACAGGATCGGCCAGATCCAGGCGAGGGGCAGGACGTACTGGCGCGTGACCTCAACGGAATTTACCAGGCCGGCGATGATGAGTCCTGCTGCACCCGCGTACCACCACCAATGCTGGCCTTTCAGCATCAGCTTCAATTCCGCCAGCAAAACATTCACGAAGCGGAACCGACTCGCTGAGCGGTTTAACGGAGTCAGGCGAACGACGGGCAGCGGCTCAGAAATGGGCACAACCCTGCCCTGCGTTTGATCGACTTGTTCCATGGCATTCGCGGACACCGTGCCTTTCTTCCGCCTGGGCTTCCTGCGCGAAGGATCGAAACGGTCAAAAAAGAGCGAGCCGGCCAGGGTCACCAATACTGCCAGGCCGATATATCCAAACCGGGTGGCAATGACGGGCGCTGTCCAGTCGATGCCGGTCCAGGTGAATGTCCCCTGGATCGGAGTATCAAGTCCGCCCAGCATAAAGCTGCCGTCATAGTCGGGATAGACCTGCAGGACCTCCTGTGCCATGTCTGCTTTGAGCAAAGCCATGCCCAGAGGCTCAAGGGCAGGAGTTGACTTGATTGTCTCCATCGTGAACGGGATGATCATGACGAAGGCAAAGAAATAGACGATGTTCCCAAACCCGCCCGATAGGAATGGGATCACCTCGAAGAATACTGCCACTGCCGCGACCAGCGCCATGAGCGGCATGACGATGTAGAGGAACGGAGCGAGATAGACGGCCAGGTCGATCTGCCTGCTTTCGCCGCTGATGAGCTGGATGACCAGGCCGATGATCATCAGGATGAGGACCATCGCCATCAGGATTGCAAAATTGCTAATCCACTTGCCAAGCATGTAGGCGGGGCGCGACATCGGCGTGGTGGCCATGATCTGCCCGACGCCGGTCTCCCGGTCGCGGGCCACCGAGCCTTTGACAAGATAAAAGCCGAACCAGCCCAGGAAGAATGTGATGATGATCGACATCATCCCGGCGATCCAGGCCGAGTTGAACTCGCCGCGATACTGTCCGAGCTGCAGGCGCACGTTACCGATGGCGGTCTGGTAGCCGAGCAGGAGCACCAGCCCCAGCATGACCAGGAAACTGTAACGGCGCACCCGCTCAAGAAAATCGGCGCGCGCCAGGTGATAGATGATGCGGGCAGACCTCATTGTTTCCCCCCAATAAAATACAAATACGCATCTTCGAGCGAAGGGGCTGCACTGCGCGCCTCTGTCTGCGGCCGGGACGCACTCACCACGCGTACCTGCACGCCGTCGCTCCTGCGGATCGTCCCGCTGACGATGTGCTTCTGCTTGAGACCGGGCAGGTCGTCGCTGGAGACTGTCCATTCCCAGACCTTGCCTTCGAGCTCTCGAAGCAGCTCCTCGGGCGCGGCCTCGCACAGCAACTGTCCCTGGTGGACCAGGGCGATGTGTGTGGCTGTCGCCTCCACATCCGAGACGATGTGCGTGGACAGGATCACGATCCGCTCACCGGAAAGATCCGAAAGCAAATTGCGGAAGCGCACGCGCTCTTCCGGGTCGAGACCGACTGTCGGCTCATCCACGATCAGCAACTGTGGATCGTTAAGTAATGCCTGCGCGATCCCGACGCGCTGCTTCATGCCACCTGAATAGCTGCCCAGCGGGCGTTTCGCTGCATCTTTAAGATTCACAACCTGCAGCAGCTCGTCGATGCGCTTCTTCGCCGAGGCGGAATCCAGGCCTTTGATGGCGGCCATGTATTCGAGAAATTCCACCGCGCTGAGATTGGGATAGACGCCAAAATCCTGCGGCAGGTATCCCAGAACGGCCCGCAGGATATCGGGCGATTTGACAATATCCACATCATCCCACAGGATTTTTCCATCTGTGGGCTTGGTAATGGTAGCCAGCATGCGCATGAATGTGGATTTGCCTGCCCCGTTGGGGCCGAGCAGGCCCAGGATCCCGGGCTTGATCTCCATTGAAAAATTTCGTAGCCCCCATAGGTCGCTGCGATATTGTTTGCCCAGATCGGTGATGGTTAGTTTCATAAGGAGGGTCTCTCTTTTTATAGGGATGCACTGTGTTTACGAGAAATAACAGGCCTGGTTGCAACGGGCTTTTTACATGAGATGTAAAAATGCTTGCCCGAAATTTATAGGGGATTTTTCCATTAAATTGTCATTCCCACCCTGTCCGTTAGGTCAGGTTATCCCTGGGCGCAAATCCGGAATTCAACTCCGCCTGTTTCCCATGTTTTTCAAGGCAACCATGTGCAGCGCGGATAACTTCAAAAGCGATGGAATGAAAAAGAAGAGCGACCCATCGGGTCGCTCTTCCTGTATTACCACTCGATCCAGTCTCCTTTGGGATGAACCCAGACGCCCACGTTCGCTTCCCCCGTGAACATGTGATCGAAGCCTTCGAGGAATTCAGGGTCTTCATACAAACTCATCATTTCATCGGGCCGCATCCACACATCCACGCCCAGCCATTCCAAGGCTTCAGGGGAACCGGGAGCTGCCAGGCGCAGGTAGGATTCGTGAGATAGATTGCCGGCCTTGCGCGCTTTACCGGCCGTCCTGGCAACTGCTGCATTGTGTAGCTCGCAGGCTTCTTCCAGGGATTTAACCGTTGCCCGCGCCGTGGAAACAAAGCGGTCGTTCATCCCAAATGGAGCGGGGATTTGATAGCTTGTGAATCCGCGTGCCGGCGCCCATACGACAGGGTCGCGCTCGCTGAAGATCATCGAGCCGCCCTCCTGGACCTTGTGATCCGAGAAGAAAGTGTTCAAGCCGTCCGGGCTGGTCCATAGGTCCATGATCAGGAATTCGCCGGCACCCTCGGTCTGTGCATCCCCGTCATGTGGAAGGGGGACGTATACCATATGGCTGACGTCGCCAAGCGCTTTCGCCGCGGCCACACCGGCCGGGTCCCCGGCGGTCATGTTATGGATCTTGCGGGCTTCCTCCAGGGTGGCTGGGGAAAGCCTGCCGCGAATGGTCAGCAGAAACAGGGTCAATTCATTATTATTCATGGTTCTCTCCTTTTGAGTCTGGCAGGTCTAAAATGACGTCTTTCACTCAATAAGACGGCGGGACTCTGTCAGACTCATCGGTCAAACCACAAGATCCAGGTGGAAGCGCTGGAAGAGCTGTCCGTCGAAGGTCAGGAAATCATCGATCTCGGCAATCTGTCCGGATTCGATGGAGAGAATGTGAATGGCCGCGGCGCGATAGATTCCCTGCCTGTCCATTTGATAGACGGCAAACGCCGGCGCGCCATTGGCCCGCAGTGCCACGAGCCGGACCCTGAACGGGTCCATGCTTGGGAAGAGGAATCCATCCAGAAAGGCCTGGATATCTGCGCGGCCTCCGAACCAGACCGGGAACGGAGGCATGGTCAGCGCCACGTCCTCGCGCAGGACGGCGATCAGCGCGGCGGAATCGGCGTTTTCCCAGGCCGCCACATAGCGTGCCAGCAAAGCGGACAGCTGCTCGTTCAACCGGGCCGGCACGGTTTTACGCTCCGTCTGCTTCAGGGATTCCCTGGCTCTCTGCAGGGCGCTGTTGACCGCAGCAGTGGTCATATCGAGAATATCTGCTGCCTCGCCGGCGCTCCAGCCCATCACATCGCACAGCAAAAGGACGGCGCGCTGCCTGCCCGGCAGTTTCTGCAGTGCTGCGACAAATGCCAGTGTTATGCTTTCCCGCACCTCATAACGCGCTTCCGGATACATTTCCGGCTGGTCGTCGATCCATTCATCGGGAAGGGGTTCCACCCAGTTGACAGACTGCAATGGAGGCGGCAGCGGCTGGGTCGGGTCGCCGCGCGGGTACAATTCCTTTGGAAGGCCACGCACGCGGCGGCCGTCGAGTGCGTCCAGGGAGGCGTTGGTGGCGATCTTGTACAACCAGGCTCGCAGGGACGAGCGGCCCTCGAACGAGTCAAGGCGCTTCCAGGCCCGCAGAAGGGTCTCCTGTAACATGTCCTCGGCATCTTCGAAGGAACCCAGGATGCGATAACAATGGACGAGCAGCTCGCGTCGATGCGGCTCGACCAATTGTGCGAAAGCCTGCTGGTCCCCCAGCCTGGCAGATTCAAGAGTTGCAAAACGATCTTCCATGCTATTCATCGGCTCACCTTTCTGATACCCGTAAACGATGTCCCTTTTCACAAATCTAAAGCAGTCAACACACGGACCTGAACAGGCTCACTGATCCCCTTTAACGCAAGCTGGCGCGTTTCCAGACCATTGCTGTCCATGTGGGCCCGTTCGAGTGCAGCTTCACTAATAAGAATCTCTCCTGCCGCAGCTTTCGAGGCAAGACGGGCTGCGGTATTGACCTCCTCGCCGATTGCCGAAATATCCACCAGTCCCTCGGTCGATCCCATGGCGCCAAAATAGGCCATCCCCACATGGACTCCGATGCCGACGGGAATATCCTGTGCCTGCATCAGCCGGGCTATATTTTGCGCAGCCCGGATCGTCCGGGACACATACTCCTTCCCGGCAAATCCCGCACCCCAGAAGGCTGCGACCGCGTCACCGGCGAGCTTTTCCACCAGACCGTCCTGCCCGGCAATTTCGTGGGTGGCACCGATATAGAACCGGTTGATCAGTTTCTGAAATTCGACGGGTTTCATCTGTTCCGAGAGCGCCGTGGAGCCGCGCACATCCGCAAACAGCATCGACATTTCCACTTCCGCCCCGCCGACATGTTTTTGGGCGAACCTCTCGCAAACATTGCAGAAGTTCGGGTTCAAGCTGGATTGTTTTCTTCCCAGGAGGCGCATAACGAAGCCTCCCATTCCATCAAAAGGGGAATAACAGATCTTGCAGCGCGGGTCATGAGGCAGGAAGCGAAAGCTTTGATACAGTCTCTTTTCCATCCTGTAGGCGTCGGTCATGAACCAGTCGTGCCATATCTGATCCACGGGCAGCTTTTGATCGCTCATTGCTCTGTCCTTTGGCTAACGATAAATCCGGTAAGGACTGGGATTAAATCACAGTTACACAGATGACACAATGCGAAGATGGTACAGGAGGATGTGGGGTTCTGTGAAGTTTATAATTCCTTTTCCTCTTCCTCCGTTGCCTTCTCGCCTCTTTCCATCTTTCTCTTCAAATGTTCGGGCCAGCCACTGGTATCCTCCGCCTGCAAAAACAGCGGACCAGAGCCCTTCCGGATCAAAATATCGCTTGTGCGGCAGTTGAGCACGGCCTTAGCGGCTTCGATGCCAGAAGCGGTGACTCCCGCCACGCCGTGACTGAGGGTGCTCTGGCCGCACAGGTACAGGCCGTCGAAGTCGGTGCGCGGCGAGAAGGACCACGGGCCGATCTGGGAGGGGCGCTTGTCGATGCCGTACAGGTTGCCGCGGGTGGCGTTGAGATAGTGCTCGTTGGTCAGCGGTGTGCCCAGGCTGTAATAGACGATGTGCCTGCTCAGGCCAGGGATGCGTTTCTCCAGGCCGCGCACCATGCGCCAGGCCAGGTCCTCCTTCATCCCTTCGTAGTCCGAGGGGCGGGAACCGTATTTGGTGTGTGCCCACTTCTCGAAGGCCTCGTACCCGACGAAGGCGAAAGACTCGCAGGTGTGATGACCCGAGTGCATCTTGGACGGATCCTTCAAGGTGGTCACGGTCAGGAACATGCCTGGCGGAGTTTCATCCCGTAATAGCGCATCCGTCAGACCATCGGTATAAATTTTGTCCACGTCGGCGTGGTCGTAGTACCACGGGTTGCCCGAGTCCAGTCCCTTGGCGTGCAGGTCCATATCGGTGGCGAAGAACAGGCTCAGGCAGGAGGTCGAATATTTAACGGAATCCACCTTGCGCTTGAGACGGGCCGGGAGCCTGTCCCGTCCGATCAGTTTGCCGAACGTCACCTCCGGGTCGGCATTGGAGACGATAATGTCCGCACGGATCTGCTCACCCGATTCCAATTCCACACCGATCACTTTTTTCTCTTCGATCAGGATCCGCTTCACGCGGGACTGCAGCCGGATCTCACCGCCGGCGCGTTTCAGCGCCCGGACGAAGGCGCGCGGAATCGTGAACGCACCTCCCAGCGGATAGTATCCGCCGTTGAGATAATGATTGGTGATGCCTGCATGGAAGAACGCCGAGACCTGTGACGGCGGCATGCCATGATCGCCCGACTGCCCCGCCAGCACGCCGCGCAGGACCGGGTCGCTGATGTGTGTGTTGATGAGATCCGCGCCGGTGGCCCGTGCCCATTTCAAAGTGCTCGCCGCGCCTGAAAGGGTCTTCGCCGGGTTCCTGAGACGGCCAAGAGAGCGAAGCCCCTCCATCATGGAGATCAGGTCGCTGAAGTAGGAATCGATCCCGGTCGCTTCCTGAGGAAAATGGCTCTTCAGCCGCTCGATCAAATTTTCCTTTCCTTTTGGAAAATCAATCCTTTTCTCGCCGACGACGATGTGATCGTATCCGTCCGGGTTAAGTTCTACAAAAGCCAGATCCTGCGAAACGCCGAGACCATCATAGATGCGGCGCAGCCCGCCGGCCTCCTGGAGATCGCCGATGTAATGGACGCCCGGGCTGAAGCGATAGCCGTTCAGTGTGAACGAATGAGTCCACCCACCGGGCCGGTCGTGCTGTTCGAGCACAAGAACTTTTTTCCCTGCCTGGGCTAACGCGACTGCCGTGGTAAGCCCACCCGCACCGGAGCCGATGACGATCACATCATAATCTGGCATATTGTCTCCCTAAATGTTGGTTATTTTTTGTCTAATCCGGGCGTTTTACACACAGGAAATTTCAATGCCCGTTGGAGAGGCCTTCTCTACCCGGATCGATCGCCCAGATCCACTTTGCGGGTGGTGTAACTTTCGTAATCGGGGACGAGGCGGTCGTATTCACCATCCATCAGTGGGGAGGAGATCATGAAGTCGGCGGAGGCACGATTGCAGGCGATGGGAATGTTCCACACGACCGCCATGCGCAAAAGTGCCTTGACGTCCGGGTCATGAGGTTGAGGCTCCAGAGGGTCCCAGAAAAAGATCAGGAAGTCGATCTTATTCTCGACGATCTTGGCCCCGATCTGCTGGTCGCCTCCCAACGGCCCGCTCTTCAGCCGGGCAATCTTAAAACCAAGTTCCTGTTCCAGGATTTTTCCCGTTGTGCCAGTTGCGTACACCTGGTGATGAGAGAGAAGAACACGATTGTATTTTGCCCATTCCACCAGGTCACGCTTTTTATTATCGTGCGCAACCAGGGCAATCTTTTTGTCGTGTTCCATGGGGATTTTCTTGTGAGGCATAATTCTTGATTCTTCCTTTCATGTAAACAGGGGAGGGATGAAAAATCAGCCTTGGATTTCCTGTCTGGCAACAATTCCCTGTATCTCCCTGACCTGATCTTTTGTCAACGGACCGTACTCCAGCGCGCCTGCGTTCTCCCGCACCTGCCGGACGGATTTGAATCCAGGAATGGGGACCATGCGCTCATCCAGCGCCCAGATGTAGGCCAGCGCGCCCTGGGCCATGGTCCGCCCTCTGGAAGTGAGGATGTCGCGGATCTCATCCACAATCCTAAGGCGTTTTACGATCTCGGGATCGGAGAAATCCATTCCGCTCCGTACATCGTTATCGGGAAAGGTGGTATTGACATTGAATTTCCCGGTGAGGAAACCCTTGTTCAGGGGATCCTTGTTGATGCCGGCCAGGTCAAAATCCGAGCACACCTGGCGCATGCCGGCATTGTCGAAGATGGCGTTCAGCCGGAATTGAATGGAGGTGCAGTGCGCGCTGTTCGCCGAACCTGCAAATCGGCGGGCGCTGTCTGCCCGGTCGGTGCTCCATCCATACCAGCGGATCTTCCCGGAAGCAACCAGATCCTCCAGGACGGACTGCAACTCCAATGCATGGTCTGGATCGTAGCCGCCTTCGTGCAGCTGATAAATGTCAATGAAATCGGTCTGCAGCCGGCGCAGGCTGTTCTCCACGTCGCCGCGAACGTTTTTGATGATCTGGTCGGGCGCGCTAAAAACCGTTTTCTTTGTCTCATTGACGATATGCCCAAACTTCGTCGCGATCACCACCCTGTCGCGTTTGCCTTTAAAGGCGCGTCCCAAAAGAATTTCGCTGTGACCTGCTCCGTAGTTCGCGGCGGTATCGAAAAAGTTGACTCCCAGGTCCATAGCGGTTTGCAGTGCACGGAGCGATTCTTCATCGTCTGTGTTTCCCCAGCCGACAGGGTAGGGTGTCTGCCCGGGCTGGTCCCAGGTCCACGGACCGCCGATCGCCCAGCATCCCATTCCCAATCCGCTGACTTCCAGCTGACTTTTGCCCAAGGTTCTTGTAAGCATTTCAATTCCTCTCTGAACTGTGGATCTTTTCTTGAAGACTGTTTTTGAGACAGACGCTCCGGTGGGCGGGCAGGTAACCGGCCCTCCGCTTGTATAAAGTAAGTGTAATCGCAAAAACGTTTTGGGAATGGCGGGTGTCCAGATCAATTTAAGGAAAAAATCCTTTAAATTATTGAGCGGTTCCCGAATGGATAAGGCCGATGCCTGCAATAATAACCGGGATGAGCAGCGCCGGAAATCAGTGTGTGAATGCCCGGTTTTGGTTCATGTGGTGAAGAAATTCCCGCAACACCTCAGGCACGATCCAGGCGTATTGCTCGAGCATGGAATCCGGAAGATGAGAGATGGTCTGATGCCAGGCCAGCGCCTTGGCAATTGACGCAGCAGGTTTGGAAAGCTCATAGGCGAGCGACAAATCATTTTTTGATGCAAATGTCTGCCAGGGTGCCAGGTAATGATCCACCAGGGCAGCCATTTCGGGTGTGAAGGAGTATTCGTCCAGGTTGAGCGCCATCTCGATGGACACAAAAAATGTCCGGAGCGAGAGAAAGGGATGGGCAACGCTGGCATCGCCCCAGTCAAAGAAGGTGATCCGCCTGTCCTTGAGAAGGACATTGCCGTCGTGGAAGTCACCATGATTGATGGAGTCGGGGATCCCAAATCCGGCCAGGGCAGCACAGAGCCGTTCAAATGGCAACGCTAATTCTTCGAGCTGCCGGAGCTCCGCGGCGGTGATTCCTTTCTCACGACCGGGCATCAGACTTTCCTCATCCGTCAAAAGCATCGAATACAGCGAGGGAAGGACCATGGGTCGATGATCGGGAAGCCCCAGTGCCAAAATTTCGGGAACATGCTCGGCCAGTCCGATCTGCACCTTGGCATAACGTTCGATGACCGGTGCCCATGGCCGGATATCCTGAGCGGGCCGTATGATCTTGCGCAATTGTTCGCCGCCGTCGCGCATCAACATCCAGCCGCGCATCACATCCACTGCAACAAGCTCGGGCATGCAGTCAGGAAACCATTCTGCGAGCTTTTGTGTCAGCGCCGCTTCATGGATCGTCTCCAGCGCGGTCGCTTTAAAGAACAGCCTGCCCTGTTCCGTGGGAACGACCAATATGGTCGACCAGGGATACAGATGAGGCTGCTCGATCGCCCCGCCGATCTTGATCGAGCGGCGTTCTGCTTCTGCGTGGATCCACTCCTGGGCTTGTTTCATCCAGTTGGGATCCTGCCAGGGAAGAGCATATTCGTTTGACATGCTTCTAACGTTATTCCTTTCCATGAAAGCTGTGTTTACAGAAAGAACAGATTATTCTCCCAGCGCCGCAAGCCTGCGGGTCTCCTGCCAGGCCGTATTGATAAAGAAGCTGAATAATACCAGGGCAATGATCAGGACAGGAATGTCGTATGCGCTGAAGGTCATCCCGCCGAGAGAAATATTCCTTATCCCAAAGAAATACATGGCAGCGGTCAAGAACACCGCCACAACGCGGCTTTCGGTGGGGCCCAGACGGCCATAGGAAATTTTAAACTCCGCTGCGACATACATGCGCAAATAGGTGATGATACACATGACCAGGTAGCCAATCAGGGCCAGGGAGGCAATATTAAAGCTGACGTATGGAGAAAAACCCAGGCCGAAGAAAATCATGAGCTGGGTGAGCGCATCGGTGGCGTGATCGATGAAATACCCATACATCGGGCGTTCGATGTGGCGGTGGCGGGCAAGTGTGCCATCCAGGCTATCGCCGAACCAGTTGACCAAAAACCCCAGGGACGCCAGCCAGAGAAAACCGGGCCGGGAGTTACTTAGAACATAACCCACCAGTGTAAGGAAAGCGCCTCCGATCCCAATGACGGTACAGAGATCGGGGGTGACCCAGGCCGGCATATGAGAAGCCAGCCAGTGCAGGGCAGGCCTTTCCAGGGGTCCCAAGAGAATGTCATTCACTCGTTTGTGCTGACCGACTTCCTTCACGGTTGATTGCCTCCTCAAGTGGAGTCCTGACCGGTCATTTCGACCCATGTCAGTCTGGTACTTGTTCCACCAGATCCGGCCAAACAGGGAGCGGCACATTCCATTGCTGGGGGGCCAGCCGGATAAAGCCCTCGGCCTGTTGCAGAACCTTTTCTGCATTATTTAGAATGGCTGCTTCATGGTCCGGGTAGGGATCCAGTTCCATGAGATCGGAGCTCAGCAGGTTGTATCTTCCATCCTTCTGCCGGATGACGGCCATAAGAACCACCGGAACGCGGTTCTTCAAAGCCAGATAAATATGGTGGGTGGGGAGGGGCGCAGGCCAGCCAAAGAATATGGGCTGCAGCCTCGGTGCCGATACGGGACGGTCGATGCCGGTCAGGACCATGCCGCCTCGTTGAAGATGCCGGCCCGCCTGGCGCATTGCTCCCAGCGAAGCCGGGAGGATGTTCATCCCCTTTCTTTTTCGCATTTCGTATTCGACGCGCCTGCCACCCTGTGGATCTGGGATGGTCAGGACGAGCGGCTGGATGCCCTGACGGATCATGGCCAGGACAACCGAGTCGAAGCTGCTAAGTCTTTGTCCAAAAATAAGTTGAACAGTGTTACGTGCCATGCGGTTTAATCGTGTAGTTCCATTCTGGGAACAGGCGATAATGGTGTAGATTGAGATCTGCCTTTTCTTCTTTTGAGAGCTTCAACTTGCATTGATATTTTCGTCGATCGAAATATGCAAGACACCGAAAGCCAGTCTGCGTTTTGCTGGTGCGAATGAACTTTAACATCGTTTCATAGCTGTCCAAGGGTTGCCCAGCCCAATTCTGGCTGATGACACAAAACATACGATGTTCGATCAAATTCCATTTGGAAGCACCCGTCGGATAGTGGTTCAC
>JBLMZU010000183.1:0-4897 GCA_050258995.1 Bacteroidota bacterium | reverse complement strand
CCCTGTTCAACGATCGTCTGCTCAGGGACCAAAACGTCCGTAGGAAGAGCGGTCAAATCGCTGACGCCGTCACCGGACAGCAAAAGGCGAGGCTCAAGGGGCTCAAGCTGGAAACTGTTTGGGCGGGACTTTTTGACAGCCATTACCTAAAAGACTCCACAGATGTACATAAACACAGTTGGGGGAATGATACCATTTTCCAGTGTAGGCATTTTAAAAGATTTTGTCAACAATTTTTTTCACATCACATCGCCCTGTGTGAACGAGAGCGAATCATCGAGCCAGGTGTCCATGCGCAGGACAGCGCGTCTCCGACGGAAAGCGAGCGATTGGGCGGTCAGCTGTGCCCATCGCACAGCTTTCGCCGCGAGCCACTCCGAGCCGCGGGATTTTTTTCCTAAAGAAGATTTGACGGCCGCGCGGACCGCTTTGGGCAGGTACCTGCAGACAAGGTCGTCTTCCATGCTGACAAAAAGCCTGGCGCTTCCGGGATCGCCCTGGCGCGCGGCCCTGCCGAAAAGCTGGCGGTCGATCCTGCGCGATTCGTGACATTCGCTGGCGATGACATGGAGGCCGCCTTTTTGCGCCACCCCCACCTCCAGCTTGATGTCTGTCCCTCTCCCTGCCATGTTGGTTGCGATGGTTATGGAAGCTGTCTCGCCCGCGTGGGAGACGATCCTGGCTTCTTCATTATGGCGGACGGCATTGAGCACGCGGTGCGCCAGCCCCGCGGCCGTGAGCCGGGCGGAGAGGTTTTCACTTGCCCTGACGCTCCTGGTGCCTACCAGCACCGGCCTTCCCTGGCCGTGCATGGCGGTTATCTCTTCCAGGATGGCCTGCCATTTCTCCTCCTGGCTCCTGAAGATCATCGTTGGCAGCTCGATCCTCTGGCAGGGCTTGTTTTCGGGTATGGAGACCACGGGCACCTGGTAGATGTCCCACAGTTCAGAAGCGGATTCGCGGGCGGTACCGGTCATGCCTCCCAGGCAGCGGAAAAAGCGGAAAAAACGCTGGAAGCTGAGCCTGGCCAGCGTTTCTGTCGGCACGGTCATCTCCAGGTTCTCTTTAGCCTCCACGAACTGGTGCAGGCCTGACTGCCAGCTTCGCTGCGGCATGATACGGCCGGTGAACTCATCGACAATGACCACCTTGTTGTCCTGGATGACGAATTCCTGGTCAAGGTGGAAGAATTCGCGTGCCTGGAGGGCGAGCCGGATCATTTCGAGGCGTGCCCCCGCAGAACCGGCCACTGTCCCCGGCATCTCTTTGAGCCTGTCGGCAAGGCGGTCCTTCAATCCCGGGTCAAGCTCGATCTCCTTGTACCGCTGGTTGACGGTATAATCCTTCCCGCGCTCAAGGTTTTGGGCGATGGCATGGGTAGCCTTGCAGGTCTCGATAAAGGTGTCATTCGGGACTTGCCGGGATATGATCAGGGGAGTGACTGCTTCATCGATGAGGATGCTGTCGGCTTCGTCGACTATGCCGAAATGGATCCCGCGCATGACCAGGCCGCGCTCTATGTCCGCCTGCCTGCCCAGGAGCATCCTGATCTGTCTGCGGCCGGCGTTCTGCATCTCGCCCAGCCACAGCCTGTCTCTCAGGAAATCGGCTACTATCTCTTTGCTCGTGGTATAGGTCACATCGCAGCCATGGCCCTGGCGGCGTTCAGCTGCCTCCTGCTGGCCTGTCACGCATCCCACGGTAACGCCGCAGAACTTGTACAAAGGCTCCATCCATTCCGCGTCTCGTTCAGCCAGGTAATCGTTTACGGTGATGATATGGCAGGGAAGCCCGATCCAGCCGTTGATGACCCCGGCAAGCGCCGCGCTCAGGGTTTTACCCTCGCCTGTGGCCATTTCGGCGATAATACCCCGGTGTAGGGCGAGCGCACCGGCCAGCTGGACGACAAACGGCCGTAAGCCCAGTTTCCTCCCGGCTGCCTCGCGTACCGCTGCCAGCGCTTCCGGCAGCGCTTCTTCAAACCCTTTTTTCCGTCTGCGAAAGTTGTCCTTGAACCCGGCAAGCGTGCTGCCGAGCTCTTCCTCGGACATTTCCTTGTAAGAGGCGCCAAGGCTGTCGATAGCTTCGGCTTCATCGAGCAGCTTCTTCAATGTCTTTTTGCCGCCCTTTATCGAGCCTTCGATCCAGTAGAGGCGGGCGTCAAGCCCGGTAAGGAGGGGTTGGGGTTTGCGGATCTTTGTCCTGATGTAATCCCTGGAGAGAGAGTTCATCCTATATCTGGTACCGCTTCTGGACCAGCTGTCTGAGCTTGCGCCACCATTGCTGCAGGAGTGGTTCGCTTCCCGCCTGGAACCTGATGCGCCCTGACCTGCCGTGCAGCAGGAGCGCGGGCGTATCGCCGGCTATCTCCGCTCTCAGCTCATAAAAAGGCTCGGCTGCTTTCCTGCCGCTGGAATCTTTTGTGTTGATCGCTACGTCCCCTCCTCCGCCCCACCCCAGCGCGGGCGAAGGCAGAGTGGTCTGTTCCATGGGGATCCGGGTGTAGCTTAAGCCCCGGATCGTGACATCAGACTGGCCGGTGAGCCTGACCTGGGACTTTTTGATCTCATTGGAGAATATGCGCGAAGCTTCCTGCTGGGAGACGACGCAGCTGAAGTAGAAGGTCTTATCGTTTACCAGCTGGCCCAGCGGAGTGCCGCGGATGATCCACATACCTATATAATCCTTGCGCGGGGCTATCCACGTTCCTTCGATCTCGGCCTTGACCAGAAGGTCCTCGCGGTCCCGGGCCAGCTGCCGTCGGTGCTTCCTCACCGCTTCGAGCGCGCTTGCGAGCGGCTGCATGTCCGCCTGCTGCTTGTCCAGCGCTTTCTGGTAGAGCGCCGTGACTTCACGTTCCCTTGCCGCGGTCTCCGACTGGTCGAAATCAAGCTCCGGGTTGGTGAGCTTGAGCAGCACATCACCCCGCTTCACATGGGAACCGGAAGGCGCCGCTATCTCCTCGATGTAGCCGTTCACCCTGTTTACCACTACCACGTATTCGTGCGCCCGCACCACCCCCGGAGCCTTGAAATTGAGCGGGAACGGGAAGAAATAAAGGAAACCGAACAGGACGGCGAATGTCGAGGCGCAGACGGCTACCGCCCTTGTCCTTGAACGCTCAAGCCGGGGGCTCGCCGCCAGGTACTTGACCAGGCCCGCCAGCGGCACGACAGCCCAGGCCACGGCGCAGATGACCGCCATGATAATGCCTGCCAGAAGGAACCGGTCTGCGACGAACAGGAGGATCGCCGAGAACACGATTGTGCGGTAGATCCCGCTGAGTATCGCGAAGGAAGTATATATTCCCGTTTCCCGCCTGGTGACCGCAGGGCTTTTTGCTTTCTTGACGCCAAAGGCATACTTTTCCGCCAGGTAGACCAGCTGCTGCGTCGATTGCGTGGACAGGTTGGGCATGTCGAGCAGGTCGGAGAGTATGTAATAGCCGTCATAGCGCAGGAGCGGGTTGAGGTTGAAGACAAGCGTGGAGACGGAAGCGACGAAGAGCATGTTGTACGTCAGCGAATGGAGCGTTCCTTCGCCAGTATTCGCCCAGACCATGGCGGCGCACGAGGCGATGAAAAGCTCCATGACCATGCCGGCGGCGCCTACGAACGCCCTCTTCCACTTACTGCGGAACGCCCATGCCCCGGAAGCGTCGACATACGGCAAGGGGCTGAAGATCAGGAACATGACACCCATGACGTGTACCTCGCCGCCGAACCTGCGCACGGCGAAGGCGTGGCCGAACTCGTGCATCGCCTTTATGATGACCAGTCCAGCGTACAGGAGGAAAAGGTTCGAAGGCGCAAGGACACCCTGGCTCTGGAGCTGGATTTCACCGAAGTTCTCAACGCAGACCTTCACACCGATCCCGACTGTCACAAGCCAGATGGCCGCCCCTATGGGTCCCATGATGAAGCGCGCGAAAGGCATGCAGCGTTTCAGGAACGCGTCGGGGTCGAGCAGCGGGATGCGCAGGAACATGATGTTGAGCAGGTTCGAGCGCATGATCTGCTGTTTCCTCTGCCTGAACCGTTCGAAAAGCTTGACGCTGTCGGCGGAGAGCTCGTACTGGAGGAGGTTGGCGTGGTAAAGCTGGGCAAGCAGGTGGATGACCTCTTCCTGGCCCGGTGCGTTGTCCGGGTCGGATTCCATGATGCCTTTCCAGACGTCCTCGACAGTGCGGTTCTTTGAGAGGCGGGCGACGAACTCGTAGGAAGCGGGCTGCAGCCGGAAGAATTGGCTGCTGAAAAGGTCATAAAGGACGTACCAGCGGATGCCGCGGAACATCTGCCGCCTGACCCTTACGCTGGGCTTGAGGCTTACGCGCTGGCCCGCGATGCGGTACCAGGATTCGTGGAATGTCCTGCTGTCTTCAGACAAAGTGTCACCACCAGAGCTTTAACCGCAGGAAGTCGATGGTGCGGCGGGTGAGTATCCATAGGAGCGTCCGTTTGCCGGCATTGATCTTGGCGACTCCGGTCATGCCCGGCTGCCACCAGTCAGGCGCCTGGCTCTTGAAATCGGCGTGGGCGATGAAGACGTTGCCTTTCTCCCTGACCACCGCGGCAGGCTCGACAAGCGTGAGCTTGATCTTGTACGAATCCTGAGGCCGGCTCACCAGCGCGATCTCGCCGTCGGCGTTGTCCTTGACATGGTGGATATCCGATTCCTTGACGTCCATCTCGGTATACAGCCCTTCGGTCATTGCGGCTTTGAGGAGCACGTCCCCCTGCTTTACGGGGGCGCCGATCCGTTCGTTAAGGTCGCCTTCGACGATGACTCCGTCAAAAGGCGCGCGGATGACTGACTTATCAAGGCGGTACCGGATCATCCCCAGTTTGGCCGTCGCCTGGTCCCGCATCGCCTCGGCGACCCTCATGTCGGCGAGCGC
>JBLMZU010000182.1:0-14449 GCA_050258995.1 Bacteroidota bacterium | reverse complement strand
ATTCTCAAGACTGTCAATATGTTCAGCCGGACCCCGGACGATGTGCTGGCCGATATCGCCGACCTGTTGGAGGAAATGGCGGTGCCGGAAAACACAACCATTTTCAACCAGGGGGAAATGGGCGACAGCATGTATATTATTGTGGACGGCAAAGTGCGTGTCCATCAGGGTGAAAAACTGGTCAATTCCCTGGGGGAGAGCGATGTCTTCGGCGAAATGGCGCTGCTGGACCCCGAGCCCCGCGTGGCCTCGGTCACAACCGTCGAGGCCACCCGTTTGTTCCGCCTGGACCGGGTCCCCTTCTTTCAGTTAATGTCGGAACGCCCGGAAGTCGCCACAGGCGTCATTGCGGTCCTCACCCGTCGTTTACGGGACCGCGTCCGCGACATCTCCCAGCTCCAGGACCGGATCCAGGTGCTGGAAAGCGACCACAGATCAAGAGAACCCGTATCTATTTCTTTTCCGAAACATTAATTAACTTTTGAATAAAAGGTGAATCGATTACCCCCGAGCGTTCTCCTCTTTCGACTGCATACACCGCCTTCGCCCGGCGTGGGTCAAAGACCCACGCCGAACGTTTGGACCACAAGTCTTCCTAAAACGATCCCGTCTTAACCTCCCCCGCCCTCTTGAGCGTGGCGATCATCACGCCCTTGGGCGAGGATTTCGAGTCCACCAGGGTATAGGCGCCCGAGATCGTGCCGGCGCCGAACAGGCGTTTTCCTCGGCCAAGGGTGACCGGGAAGATCTTGAGCCAGAACTCGTCCACCAGGTCATGCTCCAACAGCGTCTGGATCAGCTCACTGCTGCCGTGGACCTGCAGGTCGGGGCCTTCGCCCTCCTTGAGCTTTTGGATCTCATACGGGACGTTCCCACTTAAAATGACCGTCTTTTGCCACTCGTGGGACTTCAAGGTGTTCGAAGCGACATACTTTGTGGCATTGTTGATGCCGGGGCCCTCCTGCTGGTGCTGCGGCCAGTAGGAGGCGAAGATCTCGAACGTCTTGCGGCCGAGCAAAAGGTCGAAGGGCTTGCCCATCTGTTTGGTCATGACCTTGCCCAGGTAATCGTCGAAGAAGGGGACCGTCCAACCGCCCAGCGTAAAGTTGCCGCTGGGATCCTCCTGCGGCCCGCCCGGGGCCTGCATGACACCGTCCAGGGAAACGAACGTTAGAACAATAATTTTTCTCATGGCATACCTCCTGATTCAAAATCCACAGTTCACACCCTGCCGCCTTTTATTTTATCAACATACTGGGCCGGTAGAGCCGGCAGTTGCGCGCAGCCTGCAAAGACCGATGAAATTCTCCTGGCTGGCATAGTCTACTTCGACAACGCCGTTTTGTTTATCGCAGGGGCCCGGGTTTCTATGATTTCCCCGATCCCAGAAATGCCCGTGCAAATTTGCAAGGGTTCATTGAAATTTCGAATGCACCTCTGAAAAAAATGACCTTCCGCCCGCAATTGAATTGCGGGCGGAAGATTTTTCCTCCCCTAACACTCACTAAAACCGCAGGCATAACACTTGCGGCAGCCTTCTTCGTTGACCACGGCCGCTTCGCCGCATTCGGGACACAGGTCGCCGATCTTCATTTTGGCGTAGGCGGATTCAGCCAGCTCGGCCGCGGCGGCCGCCTCCTCTTCGATCTTGTGACCCGCCGCGGGGGAGCCGCCATTGCCGTTGCTCTTCTCCTCCTTGACCTGGGAGGCGCCATCCTTTTCACGCAGGTAGAGGTCCAGCACCTGGCCGATGCCATCCGGCAGGGAGCGGACCCGGTTCGGGCCAAAGCCCAGGGAGCGTCCACCGCCGATGCCGAGCAGCTGGCGGACGATCTCGCGCATCCGGTCGGTGGGCGAGATCGGGGACGACAGGCGCAGGATGTACGAGATCAGGCGCCCGATCGCCTCGGAGACCGCGGCGGTCTCGGAGCCGGCCTTGGCGGTGTTGATGAAGGCTTCGAAGGGATGGTCCCCGCCGTTCTCGTTGATGGTGATGAAGGCCTTGCCGACAGGGGTCTCCACGTTGTAGGTCTTGCCGGTCAGCGCACGGGGCCGCGGCTTCTTGGCATCGTGATAGATCATGCGCGGTGAGAGCTCGGGGTTAGGCTGAGCGGTGGCAGGCGGCTGTGCGGGAGCAGGCGTTTCCTTCTTGTCTGCAGTTGCCCTGGTCTCGAGAACAACCTTATCACGGGAACCGGTCACGTAGACGGTAATGCCCTTGCAGCCCAGCTCCCAGGCCAGCATGTAGGCGGTGGCCACATCCTGCTCGGTGGCGGTCTCGGGGAAGTTGACCGTCTTCGAGAGCGAGTTATCCACAAAGGCCTGCAGGGCGGCCTGCATGCGGACGTGCTCATCCGCGGTGATGTCGCCCGAGACAACAAAGGTATCGCGCACCTGCTGCGGGAGCTCCTGGATGTTCTGGCAGGACCCCTCGCTCATGACCTGGTCCACGATCTCCTGGCGTTTCTCTTCGCCGAGTCCCAGCTTCTGGAGGGCCTCGTCGAAGCGCGGGCTGGCATAGGTCAGCTTCAGGTCCCTGCCGTTGTCGTTGACGTGACGGAAATAGGCCAGGGCAAAGACCGGCTCGCAGCCATAGCCTTCACACCCGGCGACCGTGGCGATCGTGCCGGTCGGCGCGACCGTGGTCTGGGCCGCGTTACGGATGCCGTGCTTTTGGATGCCATCCACGATCGCATCCCACTGGACCTCCGGACGGCTCCAGTCATTCTCAAAGGGCACCAGCGTCTGCGGCGGTGTCCAGGTCATGTTCTCCATGTCGTAGATCGAGCCTTCGATGGCCGGGAACGGTCCTCGCTCCCCGGCTAGCTCGACGCTGGTCAGCATGGCGTGATAGCGGACGAATTCCATCACCTGGGCGCCGAACTCCTGGCCCTCCTTCGAGCCGTAGCGCACCCCGACGTGGTACATCAGGTCCGCCAGTCCCATGATGCCGAGGCCGATGCGGCGGGCACGATGGGCGGCTTCCTTAAGTGCCGGCACTGCCGGCACATAGGCATTGGCTTCCACAACATCATCCAGGAAACGTGTTGCAGTCACAACGGATTGTCGCAATAACTCCCAATCCACCGTGCCGTCGAGTCCGCAGTGCTCGTTGAGGTTGACCGAGCCGAGACAGCAGTTCTCGTAGGGACCTAACCACTGCTCACCACAATTATGCACAACTAGTCCATTCGCAATGAAGGAATGGGTTTCCGGTTGATGAAGATCATAAACTTGCTCAATCCCATCAGGCTCAATGGCTAGAACAGTTGCAGCGAAAGATTCCTCGTACGGTCCACGAACCATACGGCTGAGATAATCTGCAAGTCTGTTTTGCTTTGTTTCCGTCAAAAATCCAATTTCATTCGCAAAGCGGATCAAATTTATTTTGCTGATTGCAAGATCATGTTGAGGTTGGTGGAAATATTCCTTTGTTCCACCTTTGCCATCCGGCATGGGGCGATACCCAGCGGAACGGCGATTTTCGTAGATACGGCTCGCGATTCCAAAATTCAACAATAGTTTTTGAACATCTTTGAGCAAGAACAAGTGGCTGGCCGAAAGGCGCACAGAACATCCTTTTTCACCGCCATCATTCACCTGTCCGTCTGCAGTAAACAATGCCTGCAAAAAGCCTCTTTGAATAGCTTCACTTCCAGCAAATACTGCAGCAGGTACAACGTGCTTTTTCTCTTCAGTTATTCCAAATTGCGCCACCCATACTCGTAATCTGTCGGATGCTATACGTGCTTCATCACGGTCTTCAACATTCGTAATACCCACCGGGTAAGATCTTCTCTGATTCGGCTTTTCAACTAAATTTGTCACCATTTCAGCGAAAGCAGGTGCCAATTCCTGCTTTTCATCACCAAAGAATGAAAGGACTGCCCTTACAACATTTACAGTTCCATCGCCGACCAGCCAGCCAAGGACTCGTCCTTCCTCCAAAGTACCTGATGAACCAAACCCACCTTTGCGGTTCAAAATATGGATGCGATCACCAGGCTGCAATTCGCGCGTTTCGACCCAGCCGCGGGAGGTCATTACCTTGTGATTATCTGTCAATCGCAATTCATAACCTTCGCGAGTCAATAACCGATATACTGGCTTTGTCCCAGTAGAAAACACATGAGTGGCTGGTAAATAGGTTTCGGTTCCAAAACGTGCATCCGTTACAACATTAATTTCATTGCCTTCAGCAGCCAGTTCATCTGCACGAAGCAGTCCATGATCCGTATAAATCATGGTATCGCCAGTAATACACGGATTTGTCGCCTCCAGCGGATAAAGATGCGGAACCGGGTTTCCTCGATTCGCTGCATCCAGGAACAACACACCCGGCTCGCCGTTGTGATGAGCCTGCTTGACGATCTTATTAAAGAGGTTGCGCGCTTTTACCTTTTGGTATTCACGAATCTGAATGCCATCCTTTTCGGCCTGCTCCAGGGTGCCGCTAAACTTTTTCTTCTTCATGTCGGCGATATCAGGAAAGCGCAGGGTCCAGTCCTTGTCTTCCTTTACAGCGCGCATGAAGGCATCAGTGATCCCGACCGAGATATTGAAGTTGGTGATGTGGTTCTCATTGGTCTTGGAGGTAACAAAGTCCTCCACATCGGGATGGTCGACACGCAGGACCGCCATATTTGCCCCACGCCTCGTTCCGCCTTGCGCAATCTCCCCGAAGGCATGGTCATAGACGCGCAAAAAGCCGACCGGTCCCGTGGCTTGGCCCGCCGAGGTTTGGACGAGCGCTCCCTTCGGGCGCAGGCGGGAGAAGGAGAAGCCGTTGCCGCCGCCGGTCTGCTGGATCAGAGCCGCGTCGCGCAGGGTCTGGAAGATGCCGGCGCTGTCGCGTCCCATGTCGTCGGTGATGGGTAACACAAAACAGGCAGCCAGCTGGCCCAGCGGGGTGCCGGCGCCCGTAAATGTAGGAGAGTTGGGGAAAAACTTCTTGCTGGAAAGCAGATGATAATATTCGACGGTCCGTTCCTGGATATCTCCCCCCCACTGTTCCTCGACTTTGGCCACGTGGTAGGCGACGCGCCAGAACATCTCCTCCACGGTCTCGGCAGGCTGGCCATCATCCCCCCGGCGGACATAGCGCTTCATCAGCACCTTGCGGGCATTGTCGGTCAAATTCGCCTTGGGCAGCCCGGCGGGCATGGGCGGTGTGGGAAGCAATCCGTTCTTTACCTGCTCGGATGGGACCAGATCTTTACTAGCCATAAAACACTCTCCTCTAACTATATTTTTGGCGTCCTGGGCGACAGGCATTGGTCAATACTGTCGGAGGACGGGGTCAACAAAAGTCATATATTCAGCTCAGGATCGGACTCAATGCGGAATAAAGAAACGAAAAAAGACAGCGACACGCCTCCTTTCTGAGGGTGGGTGAAGCTGTCTCCCAGTTAGCTTTCGAGCAAATGATCTATTTCTGTGCGGATGGATTGAAGATCATCAAGGCCGAGATAGACAATGGCATAGCGGATGTACGCAATCTGGTCCATTTCCTTTAAACCATCGATCGTCAAATCACCTACAACCCGGGACGAGACTTCGGACTTGCCCAGCTTCTGGAGCTGTGCTTCAACCTGCCCGATCAATCTTTCGATGTCGGCTGCAGAGACCGGGCGCTTGGCACACGAAATGCGGATGCCTCGAGCCAGTTTTTCGCGGTCGAACTCTTCGCGGGTGCCATCCTGCTTTACAATCAGGGGGGTTGCCAGGATCGGGCGCTCATAGGTGCTGAAACGCTGTCCGCAGTGAAGACATTTACGCCGCCTGCGGATGCCGCCATGGGTATCATGGGACGTGTCGAGCACTTGTGAGTTGGAATCAGGATGCTGGCAGTAGGGACACCGCATTGGTTAAACCACTCCATTTTTAGAACATCTGTAGCCGCCATCTGTGGGCGTTGCTGCTCTGCATCCCCGTACATCTGGCTATTACAAGTGAGATTTTAGCACAGGGAAACTTTCAATACAAGAGGACACACGGGGGATTAACCTTAAAGTTTTTCGAGCGTTTTGCGCGGCACTTATGAAATTGCTGCCACCCCGGCTGCCTTCGCCGGGGCAACCAGATGAGTTTCCAACGCTTCATCTTTCAACCAGCGACTCGAAAACATCCTGTAATATCACAAAGTTGCGGTATAGTATGTCACAAGGAAAACCTGTTCGTTATCTACAACAAGCATCCCAAGGGATGATGATGAATCAATGGAAAGGAAGGATGAAGAAATGAAAGTACTGCGAGTTTTCTTTGTCGGCCTGATCTACGGCTGGCTGTTGCGGTGGGTCCTCGACAAAATTTTCCTGGAGGACAACCTCCGGCTCCTGGCCAATGAAAACGAAATTCTCCGGCAGCGCATCCAAACGCTTGAGGCAACCCGGTCGATGCAACGACCGCAAGCGGCGCCGCTGCCTGTCGAGCAGGTCCAGCCGGTGGCCCCCATGGAAAGCGGCCCGGTCCCACCCCACCGCGACGATCTGAAGCTGATCAAGGGAGTGGGGCCAAGAATCGAAAAGAAGCTCAACGACGCCGGCATCTATACGTTCGACCAGATGTCCCGGCTGACTGCCGCAGAGCTGCAGGCCATCCTGGGTGCTTCGAACCGGATCGCGCAGAACTCCGACAACCTGATCAGCCAGGCGAAGAAGTTCGCCGAGGATGGCCCAAAAGGATAGGGGTCCCGGATCAGGAAAGTTCCTTCAGGAACGCAATGACGATCTGATTGAATTCCTCGGTGTTCGACTGATGAGGCACATGCCCTGCACGCAGGACCCTTCCTGTGGCGCGGGGCATTTGATTTACCAGTTTGGGAAAAGAGGAGGGTGCCAGGGTCTGGTCCCGATCGCCCCAGATCACCAGGGCCGGGTGCGGGATGGAGGCAAGGTGTTCCTCGTCGAGGTCCATACTGTGATTGATGATGTTGTAGGCCCCGGGGGAGGTACGGCCATAGTCAAGGGCCGTCTGGGCGCGGACTCGCTCGGGGAGAGAGTGCAGAGCCCGGGTCCCGTTGCCCATGGCCACGCTCGACATATCCACGATCAAACGGAACATCCAGGGAGGTGTCTTTTCGATGATGAACCCGCTCAGGTGAGGGCGGCGATAGGTCCTACGCAGGAGCGGGGGAAGCTGCGAGAGGGAATACAGCGGATTGACCAGGACCAGGCCGCGTGCCCGTTCAGTGAAACGGCGCGCGTACTCGAGGGCCAGATATCCACCCAGCGAATGACCGATCAGGATCGGGGTTTCCGTCAAATGCAGGGAGTCCATCCAGCCGGCGAAATGCTCGAACAGCCACTCCATCCGGTAGGCGCGCGAAGCAGGCTTGGGACTGTCGCCGTGACCCAGAAGGTCCAGCGCGTAAAAGGAATATCCATTCTCCACCAGCAGCGGGGAAAGGTCGTCCCAGTTATGGTACGAGGCAGCCATCCCATGGATCAGGATCACAGGGCTGCCCGTGCCCTGTTGAATGTAACTTGCTCTTTTGGGAATAATGAAGTTTTTATCTGGCGTACTATCCATATTTTCGTTCTGCGCACGCCCCGGATGGACGGCGGTACTCATTTGGTTATTCTTCTTCGGCATGCTTCTCATATCTTCGAGCCAGCTCCCGGCGCAGGACCTTGCCAATGAAGGTCCGGGGAAAATCGTCCACGAAAATGACAAAGCGAGGCACCAGGTAAGGAGGCAGTCTGCGCTTGCAGTAGGAAATGACCGAGGCCGGTGTGGGACGCTCCCTGCCTGCGATCACAAAGGCAAACGGGCGACCGGCGATCCCGACAACCGTCACTTCCTTAACCTGGGGGATCTCGTAGATGATCTCCTCGACATCCCGCGGGAAGGCCGGTGCCCCGGGACGGGACGGGTACCACATGTCTGCCTTGCGCGAGATGATACGGAAAAAGCCGTCTTCGTCCATCTGGGCAACATCCCCGGTCAGCAGCCAGCCGTCCTCGGACAGGACCTCGCGCGTCGCTTTCGGGTCCTTCCAGTATCCCATCATTACCTGGGGACCTCGCACGGCAAGCTCCCCGATCTGGCCATGCCTGACTTCCCTGTCGTGTTTTGCCAGGTCGACGATCCTGGCCTCGGTGGAGGGCAGCGGGATGCCGATCGTCCCGACCCGGCGATTCTCCGAGAGCGGGTTTGCATGGGTGATCGGCGAGGCCTCGGTCAGTCCATAACCTTCCACCAGGTTGCCTTTCGTCAGCTTCTCGAACGACTCCTGCACTTCCACCGGCAGCGGATCGGACCCGCTGATACAGGCCTTGATCGAATCGATCCCGTACCTGCGGACGCCGCGGAAATTGTTGATCGCCACATACATGCCGGGCACACCGGGGAAGATCGTCGGCCGGTATTTGCGGATGGCCTTGAGCAGCTCCAGGGTCTGGAACTGCGGCTTGAGGATCATGGTCGCACCGATCGAGACCGGCACGTTCAGGGCGCCGGTCAAACCATAGCTGTGGAAGAACGGAACCACGGAGAGAAAACGCTCGCCGCCTTCCACGGCCCCGGGCAGCCAGTGACGGGTCTGCAGGGCATTCGCCACCAGGTTCCTGTGGGACAGCATGACACCCTTGGATTGCCCGGTGGTCCCGCCGGTATACATAATCACAGCCAGGTCATCTGGATTGACGTCGATGCCGGGGGATTTGTTACTTCGTCCCGCCAGGAAGCGCCGCCACTGTATAGCGGTGGGCAGACGAAAGGACCGGCTGCGCCAGCGGGAGAGCAATAGTTTTGGCAGCGAGAGCATGTCCCCGGGATCGGTCAGAACGATGTGAGGCACGCCTGACCCCTGCTGGATCTGCCTGGCCAGCCCGGCCCACAGCGAGAGCGTGATCAACACACTGGCTTCCGACTCCTTGATCTGGCGCACCACTTCCTCGGGCTCGATCACAGGCGGCACGAAAACGGCCGTCATGCCGGCCTTCATTGTCCCGTAGAAGGAGGCGACCATCTGCGGGGTGTTTGGCAGCAGCAGGGCAACTCGTGCGTTCTTCCCCACGCCCAATCCCAGAAGTGCATTGGCAAGGCGGTTGGCCCCGTGGTTCAGGCGGCGGTAGCTGATCGCCTCCCCACCAAAGATGACGGCGTGCCGTGTCGGGAATCTGCGGACTGCAGAGCGCAGCAAATGATGGACCGGGATTTCGGGAATGGCGATCGTAAAAGGGACGCCCGGCTCGTAGTGCGCCAGCCAGCTGCGGGATTTGCGCAGTCTTTCGCGTCCCGGTCTCTTTTGGACGTCCGCGCCGGTCTCGCGCCAGGAGCGCTGCGCCTCATTCCCCAGGAAACGCTCGATGGCGCGGTTGACGGCCTCCCGCCGCTCGAGCATGACCATGTGACCGGACGCGCCGATATCCGCATCCTGCGCGCCCGGGATGGATTCCGTCACCTTTGCAAACAACGGCTTCTGAAACACGCGATCGCGGTCGCCGCGAATCACAAGCGTAGGGACCGCCAGACATTTAAATCGTTCCCAGCCAATCCACTTCGACAGATTTTGATCATAGATCTTTTTCAGCACCCAGGGCGGCGCCGACAGCCACTTCCTTGTGAACGGCCGGATCAGGCGCAGCAATCCATTGGGCATGCTCAGGCCCAGGCGGAAAAGAGGCCGCAAGCGGAACTCTCCCGCCGTGGCGATCAGGACCAGCTTCTCCACCCGGTCTGGATTCTTGAGGGCGTATCCCGTTCCCCAGGCGCCTCCGAAGGAATGTCCGACCAGGATGAACTTCCCTTTAACCTTCAACAGAACCAGGGCCGTCTCAATGTCCTCCACGGCCTGCTCCATGCTGTAACCGGACGTAGGCGCGTCCGATAGGCCATGGCCGCGCATATCCAGGGCGATGACGCGGTTCTCGAGGGAGAAATCCTGCAGCTGGTAATGCCACTGCTCCGCCTGCCCCCCAAAGCCGTGCAAGAAAACAAAGGTCCGCTGGGGCTGCCCGGGCGAAATATCGATCGCCGACAACCTCACCAGCGGATTTGCAGAAACACGGATCTCCTGGCGGTACAGGTCGAGGTCGATGTCCATGAAAGGATTTTACCGCGTGTCTCCTGAATGGATATATTTTGGACAAAATTTGTAGATTGGATTTCCCACGCCAATGTAACAATAAAGCGTGCACCGGGTTTGACCAGGGGCAGGATCTCGCACCACGCCGGAGGAGAACGAGGTGGAATGGGGATCGCTCACGGAAGAGACCGGTTATTCATGTGGCGAAAATAGTAATCGGTAAGATCGCTGTTGGATTTGACCACCGGGTTCAGTTCAAGACCCATCATGATAAGGTTTTTTACTGCTACACCAATACCGGCACCATCTCTGCCTGGAAAAAAAGAGCCGCACCAGCAACCCACTGGTACGGCTCCAACGTGCCCTTCAGGAGGAGAAACAAGAGCAAGGGCACATTTTAACAGTGTGAATTAGTGCCAGAATATGCTGAGCAATCCAAGGGCGATTAGAAGTAACAGGATAAACTTTGGGCTCCGAATAAAGTTGTGGTCGCCATGGGATGCCTGGCTGCGCATGCCTTCCTGTTGGAGATGCTTGATTTTGTCTTTTCCCATTGATTCATAAGAGAAATGGTTCATTTCGGGCCTCTTCAACGCGAGCAGTTTGACAGGATATAGATCAGTCCGCCATCGACCCCGGTCGGGCCGTTTTCAGAATAGGGGAGCCAGCCGCCCATCTCCTTCACATACCTGGCCCGGGCAACCGGGTGACGGGTCAGCGCGGGACAGGCCGGGCTTTCGGCTCCGTGTGCAGACCCGGAGACAGATCCAGCAGTAGCGAATGCCTCGTTAACGGTCAGAGCCAGGACAAGGATCAGCACAACTGCCACCAGAACATTGAACAGACGAGTTTTGGACATTTTTCTCCTTTGACCGGCTGAATTTGGTTCCGGGACTGCGGTTCTCCGCTGTCTTCCTTTTCGGACGCCGGTCTTGATGTGTTCAATGTAGCGTTTTCCTTCCTACCCCTCTTGCCATTTCCTACCAAAATTCTCCAAGACAAAGAAAACTGTGCTATCCTACCGAAATAGCAGCCAAAAATACTATTGGACTGAAATGGAAGGGCTTTATGACCGGTTCAATCCCCGAAACCACCCTGGAAAAGTTCACCACATTCGGCGATCTGCTTCGCTTTCTGCGGCGGCGCGCCGGCATCACCCAGATGGAGCTTTCCATCGCCGTTGGCTACAGCGACGCGCAGATCAGCCGCCTGGAACAGAACCTGCGCCCCCCGGACCTCCCCACCATCGAGGCCCGCTTCGTCCCGGCCCTTGGGCTGGAGCAGGAACCCCGGGCGGTCGCCCGGCTGTTGGACCTGGCTGCACAGGTGCGCCGTGAGAATGCTCCGGTCCTGGGTTTGTGCCCCTACAAGGGATTGAACTATTTTGAGGAATCCGATGCCGACCTTTTCATGGGGCGCGAAGAGCTGACCGCCCGTTTGCTGGAGCGCGTTCTGGACATGAGCAGCTCTCCCACGTCCAATCGCTTCCTGGCTGTGATCGGCGCTTCGGGGAGCGGCAAGTCCTCCCTGCTTCATGCTGGCCTGATCCCGGCCATCCGCTGGAATCAAAACTCTGCAGACTGGCAGGTCCATGTTCTCACGCCCACGGCTCATCCACTCGAGAGCCTGGCGGCCAGCCTTTTAGCCGAGGGCTCCTCCCTGTCCGGGATCGCTTCATTAATGGATGACCTGGCACGCGACCCGCGCAGCCTGCAGATCTTTGCAAAACAAAAAAACGGTGCCGGTAGGATTTGCCCGCTCCTGATCGTGATCGACCAGTTTGAAGAGCTGTTCAGCCTGTGCCGCTCGGAGGAGGAACGAGCTGCGTTCATTTTCAACCTGCTCACGGCCGCGGCAGAAGCGGACGGTCCGGTCCTGGTCACGATCGCCTTGCGAGCGGATTTCTATGCTCACTGCGCCGACCACCCCCAGCTGCGGGAGGCGCTCGCTGCCAATCAGGAGTATATGGGCGCCATGAACGAAGAGGAATTGAAACGCGCCATCGAAGAACCTGCCCGCCGCGGCCGCTGGGAATTTGAGGAAGGGCTTGTTGACCTCCTGCTGCATGACGTGGGGCGCGAGCCGGGTGCACTTCCCCTCCTTTCACATGCCCTGCTGGAAACCTGGCAGCGGCGGCGCGGGCGCGTGATGACCTTGAGCGGTTATACCTCCTCCGGCGGGGTGCGAGGCGCTATCGCCGAAACGGCGGAGGCAATCTTTACAGATCAGCTCACACACAACCAGCAGGCGCTTGCCCGCCGAATTTTCCTGCGCTTGACCGAGCTGGGCGAGGAGACCGCCACCGGGGATACTCGTCGACGTGCCACCCTGGAAGAGCTGATCTTAAAACCTGAGGACAAAGAGGCTACTCATGCACTGCTGAAAAGGCTGGCCGATGCCCGCCTGATCGTCACCCATGAAAACACAGTCGAGGTGGCCCACGAGGCCCTGATCCGTGAATGGCCCCGACTGCGCGGCTGGCTGGAGGAAAATCGTGAAGGATTGCGCCTGCATCGCCAGCTGACCGAGGCAGCTCAGGAATGGCTCAGTATAAATCGCGAACCGGATCTCCTGTATCGCGGCGCCCGCCTGACACAGGCCAAGGAGTGGGCCGCGACTCACGCAGACGAGATGAATGCACTGGAATGCGAGTTCCTGGATGCTTCCCTGGCCCAGCTGGAACACGAGGAGGCCGAGCGTGAGGCGCAGCGCCAGCGAGAACTGGAAGCGGCCCGCAAGCTGGCAGAGCTGGAGAGGCAGCGGGCGGAGGAACAGGCCCGGTCGAGCGTGCAGCTCACAAAACGGGCCCGCTATCTGACCGGCGCGTTCGTTGTGGCGATCCTGATGGCTCTCACCGCTCTCTATTTCAGCTCCCAGGCACGCCGGACGGCGATCGCAGCCCAGCATGACAAAATCCTTGCCACCTCCCGGGAGCTGGCAGCCGCATCGCTGAACAATCTGAATGTCGATCCGGAGCGGAGCATCCTGCTTGCCCTACAGTCCATTTCAACAGCCCGGTCCGCGGATGGAATGGTTCTTCCTGAGTCGCAGGAGGCGCTCCACCGGGCGCTCGTTTCCTCTCCCATTCGAATGACGCTCAAAGGGACGGATGACGGGATTCTTTCAGCCGCCTACAGCCCGGATGGGAAACAGCTCGCCGCGATCGGCATGGATGGAACCGTGATCCAATGGGAGTCCTCCACAGGCCGGGAACTACGGCGCATACAGGGCAGCACCCAGGCCAATAATTTTGTGAGCTCGCAAAGGATCAGCTACAGCCCGGATGGCAAATCCCTTTTTGCCACCGACGAGAACAATATCAAAATCTATAATCCACAATCGGGCAGTCCTGTGCGGGATCTGCGCGGGCAGGTTGCGGCCATCACTGCCATGGCAGTCAGCCGGGACGGGAAATACCTGGCATCCGGCGCCCTGGATGGATCCGTGCTCCTCTGGGACCTTGCCTCTGGCGACCCGGTCCGAACTTTGGAGGGACATACCCAGGCGGTCGAAAACTTATCCTTCAGCCCGGATGGCAAATGGCTGGTCACCGCCGGCGACGATGCCGCCTTGAAGATCTGGGACGTCTCCAGCGGTGCCTTGTTGAAAAACTATGCTGATCTTGGCGATATCGTTCTCGGGGCGACCTTCAGCCCGGATGGGAAACAACTCTCCTTTTCAGACGGCACACTGCACATGTGGGAATGGAGCGACCGGAACAGCCTCTCAAATCAGGAGCTGTTTACCATCCCCGGCGCTGTCCCCGACAGCTTCAGCCCGGACGGCAGCAGGCTGGCAGGCTATGTTGGCAATGACATCAAGATCTGGGATGCCGTCTCCGGGCGCGAGCTGCTCACACTCACGGGACACCGGAACTGGGTCATGGGCCTTGCCTTCAGCCCGGACGGCAGAACGCTGGCCAGCACGAGCAAGGACGGCAGTGTCAAAGTCTGGAGTCTTGCACCCGGAGGCGAATTGATTACCGTCGCCAGTCCCGTCGCGGCTCCTGGGACACGGGTCGCATTCAGCCCGGATGGAAAACAATTCCTGACAAACGGGGGTGGCGGGACCGGAATCCTGTGGGACACCGAAACAGGTGCCCGCCGTTTACGTGTGAGCGGGCATGAAGCGGAAGTGTTGAACGTGGCGTTTTCTCCAGATGGGAATTACTTCGCTACAGGAGGCCTGGACAGAAAGTTCATCCTGTGGAAGGCTGTCGATGGAACAGAGCTGTGGAGCGCCGCCGGGCATGAAAACGGTGTACGCGACCTCACCTTCAGCCCGGATTCAAAAATGGTCGCCACCGGTGGCTTGGATGGCACTGCCAAAATCTGGGACGTTCATACTGGCAAGCTTCTCCGGGAGATCACCGGACATCGAAGCCAGAACCACGATCTCGTGCTGGGAGTGGCATTCAGC